>JBFFKD010000571.1:0-1510 GCA_041555595.1 Motiliproteus sp. | reverse complement strand
GGCGGCGATGCCGTAACCGATCCGAAGACCGGCCAGACCATAGGCCTTTGACAGTGAGCGCAGCACCAGCAGATTGTGGCCTTGGTCCAGCAGCGCCAGCGAATCGGCCGCATCGGCATCGTCGACATACTCGATATAGGCTTCGTCGAGTACCAGCAGTACCTGCTCGGGCAGGGCTTCGATAAAGCGTTGCAACCGTTGGTGGGTGACGATGCTGCCGGTCGGGTTGTTGGGGGTGCCGAGGATGATCAACCGGGTTCGATCTGTGACCGCCGTCAACAGTGCGGCGAGTGGATCTTCGCTCAGTGGACAGGGGACTTTGATCAAGCGACCGCCGGCACGATCGATCACCTTGTGGTAAGGCACAAAGCAGGGGGTCGCGATCAGCGCCTCGGCCTGAACGTTAGTATCTATCGGCTGACTCAGGCAGGCTCGGGCGGCAAACTCCAGCAGCTCAGTGGCACCGTTGCCCAACAACAGCTGGTCGCGGTTCAGGTCGAGCTGGAGCGCCAGTGCATCGCGCAGCGGGTCGCCATCTTTTTCGGGGTAGCGGTGCAGCCCGCCGAGCGCCTGTTCGATCGCTGCGATCGCTTGGGGTGACGGTCCCAACGGATTCTCGTTGGCCGATAGATCGACCATAGCCGCAGTCTGGGGGGCGGTTGGATTAGCCATAACGCTGCTCCTGAATCGAAGGTACTGTTAGGTTTGAGTGGCCGTGATGTTGGCCGAGCCGATTGTTTAGTGAGCCGATGCCACTGATCTCGACCCGCACCTGGTCACCCGGTTGCATCGGTCCCATCCCTTGCGGGGTGCCGGTTAGAATAAGATCACCGGGGTCCAGCGGCATCACCTGGCTGATAAAACTGACCAGTTCAGGGATCGAAAAAAGTAGCTCATCGCTGCTGGCCGATTGCTTCAGTTGGTCGTTGACAAAGGTCCGCAGAGTAAAGTCGGTCGGGTCAAACTCGGTTTCCAGCCAGGGTCCGAACGGGGCAAAACCGTTGAAGCTCTTGGCCCGGGTATGGCTGTGTTCCAACTCCTGGATATCGCGGGCTGTGACATCGTTGGCGCAGCAATAACCGAGGATATGATCAGCCGCCTGGTTGGGTTCGATCTGGTAGCCGTAGCGCGAAATGACCAACCCCAGCTCGCCTTCGAAATCGACCTGCTGGCTCTGCGCTGGAAAGGGGATGCAGGCATCGGTTCCGGTGGCGGCACTGGCGGGCTTGAGAAAGATCAGCGGCCGCTCGGGGAGTGAGTGGCCATCGTGCTGATGGCCAACATAGTTCAGCCCAACACAGATGATCTTGCTCGGTTGCACCGGTGCCAGCAGTTGCACCTGATCGAATCGGTAGCGGTGTTGCTCGGTTTGAATCGATTGAGCATCCGGATCTGCGATGCCGTACAGCACCTGTGCGGTATTCTGGTTGGGAGTAAATCGGCACAGTTTCATGATGCCAACGTCCAGGAAGGGGGGACGGCACAGGTCTGAAGATGTGGTTCTAACAGC
>JBFFKD010000570.1:0-1558 GCA_041555595.1 Motiliproteus sp. | reverse complement strand
GGCAGCCGACAGCAGATTAACCGACCGACTGTTAGAGAAAATCTCACGAAAACGTAGTTTGTGTTTAATCCGCCCCAGATTCGGCTGCAACAATCGCCTGCTGTTGAAGAGCATCACCAGCAGCAGTAGCGCCATCAGCAACACCGCCGGCCGAAATCCAACCGCAGCCAGCAATCCTCCGCCGACAAAAAAGCCCAGCCCCTTCAACGCGTTCTTGGAGCCGGTCAACAATGCGATCCAGCGGTACAGCCCAGCTTGCGGCTGAGCCCCTGCCAGCAGTTTGACACTACTCTTAGCGCTCATTTTATTGAGGTCTTTGGCGACACCCGATAGCGCCTGTGCCGCCATCACAAAACTGACTGTCAGCCACTGCTCGGGGACCGTCAGCATCAACAAAGCCGTAACTTGTAGCACTAGACCGGTATGCATAAGGCGGTTCAAGCCGATACGCGCGCCCAACCAGCCACCGATCAAGTTGGTGATAACCCCGAACAACTCATAAAACAGGAACAGTAGCGCGATCGACAGAGGCGTATAGCCAAGCTGATGAAAATAGAGCACCACCAACATCCGCAAGGCACCGTCAGTCAGGGTAAAACCCCAGTAGTTGGCGGTGACCAGCAGATACTGCCGCTGCGCTTGGCGCTCGGACATCAATGCACCTGGAACAGGTGTGAGCACGGGTATCAGATTCCCATGCGAGCCATCTTCAACGCCAGATCGACAGTTCGGTTGGCGTAGCCCATCTCGTTATCGTACCAGGCGTAGACCTTAACCGAGGTACCGTTAATAACCAGCGTCGATAGCGCATCAATAATGCTTGAACGCGGGTCACTACGATAATCGATCGACACCAGAGGCCGCTCTTCGTAACCTAGATAACCTTTCAGATCACCTGTCTGAGCTGCTGCTTTAAACAGTTGATTGACCTCTTCGGCGGTGGTGGCGCGCTCGAGTTCGAATTGGCAATCGGTCAGTGATGCATTGGCCAGAGGTACCCGAACCGCATGACCATTAAGCCGGCCTTTGAGCTCAGGGTAGATCTCCATGATTGCGGTGGCAGAGCCGGTCGTCGTCGGAATTAACGACATACTGCTAGCCCGCGCCCGACGCAGATCTTTGTGCGGCGCATCGAGAATGACCTGGGTGTTAGTGACATCATGAATGGTTGTGAAACCGCCATGATGAATACCGATCCCCTCGTGCAGCACCTTGACCACCGGTGCCAAGCAGTTGGTGGTGCACGATGCTGCTGTGACGATCCGGTGCTGAGCGGGATCATAGAGATGGTCGTTGACTCCCATCACTACATTGAGCACCTGCGGCTCTTTCACCGGCTGAGTCACCAGTACCCGCCCCGCGCCCTGATCCAGATAGGGTTGTAATAGCTTGCTGGCCTTATGAGCACCACTGGCTTCGATCACCAGATCGCAACCAGACCAATCACCGTCATCGATGCTGCGATTGCGTGTATATTCAACCGCCTTACCGCCAACCAATAATCGCCCCTCTTCGGCAGCAAGACCGATATCCCAACGACCATGCACCGAGTCAAACT
>JBFFKD010000569.1:0-1563 GCA_041555595.1 Motiliproteus sp. | reverse complement strand
CGGTGCCTGGACAGAAAATAACTGCGGTACGGGTAGTGGCGACAGTCAAGGTAAGACCTGGATGGTCGATACCTGCAGTAATCCGAACTGATCATGCTTTCCAAAAAAATGGGCCAGCTGTGGTGCCGGCTGGGTTCATTGAAAATAACCTTAGTATTGCTGCTATATCTGCTGCTGTCGGTCTATCTGGCCTACCTATTCGCCGGCTTGAGCGAGCAGAACGATACTGCTGTGTGGTTGCTGGTTCCGCCGTTGAGCGCGTTGGCATTGAATTTGATTGCCGCGATCATCACCAATCCCAGCTTTCGCGCCCAGCCGCCGTTGCTGCTGTTTCATATAGCGCTGTTGATGATTGCGCTGCTGATCGGCGTTGGTCAGTTGACCAATATGAAAGGCTGGACCGAGGTGGTCGCCGGGGGTGTTTACGACGGCAGTGTTAACGAGCCGAGGGCGGGGTTGCTGCATCCCTGGCATATCCGTCAGATCCGCTTTATCAACGATGGCTTTGATATCGATTATGCGCCGGGGCCTTCGCGTCGTCATACCTCCAACAGAATCCGCTGGCAAGATGATCAGGGTCAGCCGCAAATGGCGGTAGTTGGTGATCAGGTGCCGCTCCAGCTGCAGGGTTATCGGTTTTATACCTCGTTCAACAAAGGCTTTGCGCCTAAGTTTTTATGGCGTGATCAGCACGGCAAGGTCTCTAGTGGGGCGGTCAATCTACCTGCCTGGCCAGAACATGAGTTTAATCAAGCGGTCGAGTGGCAGCTGCCGGGAGCTGATCAGCGGTTGTGGATACAGCTCGAATTTGACGATCCGATTTTGTCGCCTGATCAGCCATCTCAGTTTCGTACCCCGAACGACTACAGGTTGATCGTGCGCATCGGCGACCAGCGTTGGTTGATGGCTCTAGGAGATGAGCTGTCGCTGGATGGCGGGACACTGGTGTTCCAAGGGTTGACTACCTGGATGGGTTATTCCATTTTTTATGATCAGACCCGCCATTGGTTGTTGGCGGCCTGCCTCTTGGCTGTGCTCAGTATCGGTTGGCACTTTTGGCGTAAATATTTCAATCGTCCGTGGCAGGGATAGGTAGCCGGTGTTGTGAGCGAGTTTGCTGATACCAGCGGAGTCATTACTCGGCTCAAACCGCATTCTGCTGCTCCGTCGGTGGTGCTGGTTCGGATCGCCCCTCAACGATCGACGGGGGAGCACCCTCGTCACTGCCCCCCCCTGGATCTGATCTGGGCCCGACAGCAGTTGCTCGATAGTGGTCGTAACGCGGATACCGCCCTGTCGGTCGAGTTGATCGATCTCTGGTTGCCGCAGGGCGCACAGCGTTTAACGCAAGGCTTGGCGCTTAACCCCTCCATCGTTGCCGTTCAAGCCGAGGCCGGTTGTATCGAGGCGAGCCTTGCGCTGGCTTGTCAGTCGCAGCGGCAGATCATCAGTATTGCTGTCGGCCATCAGGTGCAATCATTCACCAAGCAGCGGTCGGTTTCGAGCGGCCTGATCTGGACTTTTGCACTGCTTGGTGAGATCAAGTTGGGGCTGACCGAATTG
>JBFFKD010000568.1:0-1573 GCA_041555595.1 Motiliproteus sp. | reverse complement strand
GCGTGGCCGCAGTGGTGGTCGATCGGGGCGCTTTCAAATCCGGATGGAATAAATTAACAGCCACTGCGGTTCCTTGGTTTCTGGCAAACACAATCGATAGCGATCAAAAAAAACATCTGCTCTGTAGAGTGTTGTTTAGAGCAAGTGTTACAAAAATTTAAGATACCGTGAATCGACCACAAAAAGGAGGCTAGTCAGCTGTTTTTACGGACTATTAATATCGTTCATCTAAACGTGAGAACATTTCCAGTTATAACCAATACGAATGTAGCGGCTTCATGTTTATAATCTCTGGAAATTAAAAACAGACACTCAGACAGGCTCTCAGGTAAACGATATGACGCTCGCGCTGCAACAACGCTTCAATGATCCTAGACAGGGAGTATTTTTCATCGGTACTACGCCGCCCAAAGGCAGCACTGATGATACCCAACTCGACGAGATCGCGACCAAACTGCTACAGCGTTTGGAAAGTGTCGATTACGATGGTCTGATCGTGTATGACATTCAGGATGAAAGTAGCCGGACCGATAAACCTCGTCCTTTTCCGTTTATCGGCACCCGAGATCCACGTGAATACTCTGCACTGTTGGCGGCCAAGAGTGAGCACGAAATCATCACCTACAAGAGTGTGTCGCAACGTGATCGAGCCAGTTTTAACCAGTGGTTGGACGAGGCCTGGAACGACTACGGGGTGCGCAATCTGGTTCTGGTCGGCAGCCCATCTGGCGAGGCCGATATCAAACTTCCACTCAACCAAGCCTATCAGGCTCTGGCCGAACATAACCTACCGTTCAGTCTAGGCGGTGTTACCATCGCCGAGCGTCATGCCAGCAAAGGTAATGAGCATCAGCGCTTGATCGAAAAGAGCGGCAATGGATGCCGTTTTTTCGTCTCGCAGGCGGTCTACGATGCTGACGCCACCATCAAGTTGCTACAAGAGTATGGCCAGCAGTGCCAACAAAACGGTCAGCAACCGAACCGGATCATTTTGACCTTCACTCCCTGCGGCAGTGCCAAGACGCTCGAGTTCATGCATTGGCTTGGCATCTCGGTACCGACCGAAACTGCCACCGAGATCCTAGAGTCGGATAATCCACTGATGCAGTCGATCCGTACCTGCCAGAAAAATCTGGAGAAGATTCTCAATGCCAGCCTATCGCTGGGGATTCCGATCGGCCTTAATATCGAGAGTCTGACCAACCGTAAGGAGGAGATCGAAGCCTCAATCCGTTTGTTCAAACTGCTCAAGGGCACGCTGGAACAGCGCCTGCAGCAGGTCCGCTAAAAAAAACAGCCGTTTTCATCCCCTCTCACCGATCACTGTCGGTGAGATATTTCACACTATATTTCAGCAACCAACAGCGCCCCTGACGATCGGTGCTGTATCTCACCCCGTGTTGGGTTTTATACTTTGGCTAGCGATCTAATAACGGCACGTTAATCTCTTAGCCTTGGATAATTCAGCGTACGATGAAAAACCGCAGCCCAACCCCTACCTCAAAGCAGACCGAGATCGACCGATTTGTCGATCAGATCAATCAGCATCCGGTTGCGTCTGGTGTTATCGACG
>JBFFKD010000567.1:0-1578 GCA_041555595.1 Motiliproteus sp. | reverse complement strand
TTCGTCCCTCCGGGGGAGCGCATCGCAACCTTCGACAACGACGGTACCCTGTGGGCCGAGCAGCCGATGTACTTCCAGCTTGCCTTCGCACTGGATCGGGTGAAGGAGATGGCCCCCGAACATCCCGAGTGGAAGGATGAGCAACCGTTCAAGAGTGTTCTCGAGGGCGATCTGTGGGCTGGTTTCGTGTGAAGTTAAGGGCTGAACTTGTTGGCAGGAATGGTTGGTAGCGTAGGGGCGGATAATGGGTGCTGGTAAAGCGGCAATAACTTAGAACAGTTTCGAGCACAGTGCGGTGATGGCGCTCTCGACCCGCAGGATTCGCTGGCCGATCTCGATCGGAGTGAAGCCTGTATCGGTTAGTTTATCGATTTCATAGGGAATAAAACCACCCTCGGGGCCTATCGCCAGTACTGTTTGCTCGGTCAGGTTCTGGGGGCAGGGTTGGGCGTGATAAGGGTGGGCGACCAGGGCATGCTTGCCGGTAATTAATGCCGGTAGTTCGTCCTCGACGAAGGGCTTGAATCGTTTGCGTAGCGTAACTTTAGGCAGTTGGGTCGCCATCCCCTGTTCTAGCCCCAGGATCAAGTGCTCACGAACTTTGTCTTCGGCGAGAAAGGGTGTCTGCCAGTAGCTCTTCTCGACCCGATAGCTGTTGATGAGTACCAGCTCTTGAACGCCCAGCGTGGCGCAGCTTTGGAAGATCCGTTTGAGCATCTTCGGTCGTGGCAGCGCCAGCAGCAGTGTCAGAGGTAGTTGCGGCGGCGGTTCACGGTTAAGGCTTACGTTGAGCTCCATCGCCTGGTTGTCGAGTCGGGTCAGGGTTCCTTGCCCCATCAGACCGTTTAGCTGGCCGACCTTGAGGGTGTCACCGACCTCGGCGCGGTGCACCTTTAGCACGTGTTGCAGCCGACGCGGATCGTCGATGAGAACCTGATGGTCAGTGGTGAAGTCGGCGGTTTCAAGCAGCAATAGATTCATGCTGGGGAGGGTAGCACGAGGGGCTCAAATGAGCAGCAGGCTTCATCGTTGATAGCGATAGATTGGTTATAAATCTATCTAGGCTGTTGGTTAAGTTAGAGATGAGCAGGAATCGGCCCAGAGCTGCTGGCTTGGTAGTATCCACTATTTTGCTTGGTTTTAAGTGGCGAGGGTTGGATGATCCGTTCAATGGGGGGCTTTGATTAAAGTTAAGGTGGCCCTTGGCGAATAGCGGTTTTGTGAAATATTGACTGTTATTATTTGCGCTTTGTGCGCATCTGTCGTGGGCTGGCGAGATTGTCCTGGCTGCGGATCCATGGTGTCCGTATAACTACGTCGCTGATCCAGGATATCTGGTGGAGTGGGTTTTCGGGAGCATGTTTATATCGCGCTGTCGCCACAGAAACTCAAATGAGCAGAGTACGCGATACGGTTAAGTGATGCGTATGATGCGATCGAAGGTGCCGAAACGTACCTGGCATTGTTGAAAAAGTACCAGCTTGACCTCACCCGCGATAGGTCGAATGAGTAATTGCAGGATTGACTCTTAGGCCCTCCTAGTCACTGCGGCTCTTCACTCTTGAGCAAGCTCTGACA
>JBFFKD010000566.1:0-1586 GCA_041555595.1 Motiliproteus sp. | reverse complement strand
GAGCGCATCGGCGTGGCTGGCGTGTTGATCAAGGAAGGCGAAAAACGCCCGCGTGATATGCGGGCGTTCAATCTGCAGGTGCAGATCAGAGATAAACAGCGTAGTCACGGAGTGAGGTGTTACTCGCTGATTTCGGCAGAGGTGATGATGACATCGTCAACAGGTACATCCTGATGGCCTGCACGGCTGGTGGTTTTGGTTGCTTTGATCTGCTCAACGATATCCATCCCTTCGGTTACCTTGCCAAACACCGCGTAGCCCCAGCCTTCAGACGATTTAGCGGTATGGTTGAGGAAGGTGTTGTTGCCAACGTTAATAAAGAACTGAGCGGTGGCGCTGTGCGGATCCATGGTGCGAGCCATCGCCAGCGTGCCGATCTCGTTGCTGAGGCCGTTATCGGCTTCGTTCTCGATCGGTGCTAGGGTCTCTTTTTGAGTCATGCCTGGCTCAAAGCCGCCGCCTTGAATCATAAAGCCGTCGATAACGCGGTGAAAAATGGTGCCGTCGAAAAAGCCGCTACGAACGTATTCCTGGAAGTTAGCGCAGGTTTTGGGGGCTTTTTCAGTGTCGAGTTCGATCTGGATATCACCGAAATTGGTATGCAGGGTGATCATAGTCATTTCCTTGTGGGTCGTGCATCGACGGTATTGGTCAATGCCTGAATAAGTGTCCGGATGGCAACTCCCGCAGTGCGGGCCTGGAGCCGATTATATGTTGCTGCCAAACCGATGGGAACCGATCTCATCATGGTGTTTGTCGATAGGGCTGGTCGTTTAGCCTTTAGATCGTTGGCTTTAAGGCAGTGCGACGGCGTTGTTGATGACGACCGGTTCTACGGGAACGTCTCGATAACCGTTGCGGCTGGTGGTTGCGGTTTGTTTGATCTGATTGACGACCTCCATCCCTTCGACCACCTGACCGAACACCGCATAGCCCCAGCGACCCTGCGTGTAGTCGAGGTTGCTGTTGTTATTTACATTGATGAAGAACTGGGCGGTGGCGCTGTGCGGTGCATTGGTGCGAGCCATAGCGATGGTGCCGGTACGGTTGCTTAGGCCGTTATCGGATTCATTCTGGATCGCAGCTTGAGTCGGCTTTTTGCTCATGTCGGTGCTGAAGCCACCACCTTGGATCATGAAGTTGTTGATCACGCGGTGAAAAATTACGCCGTCATAAAAATCAGCGGCGACGTAGTCGAGGAAATTGGCAACCGTTTTGGGTGCTTTGTCGGCGTTCAGCTTGATGACAATGTCACCGAGGCTGGTTTCTAGTTTGACGTGGGTCGGTGTCGCCTCGATGTCGGTGGTCGGTGGGGTTTCTGCTAGCAGTGAGGTGCTCAAACTCGAGCAGAATAGTAGGCAGCACAGTAGTTTTTTCACGGCGAATTTCTCTTGTTAAAGATGGAAGAATGGTAATTGGCTCCTTAAATGCCACGCTGCCCGCCGTCTGTCAATTTAAAGCGGCTGAGTTGGTTGCGGTCGTTGGGGTTGTGGTGGTTGTTTTGTGGGCCGTGATTGTTCGAGAGGTGCGGTCCTAATAGGCAGCAGTTTTTTACAGCTGGGAGGTAAGGGACTGTATTTTAGGGT
>JBFFKD010000565.1:0-1605 GCA_041555595.1 Motiliproteus sp. | reverse complement strand
GTGTATCGGTACGATTTTGGCAGTATACCTAAGCAGCTCTTTGCATTGAACCGACTTGATAAATTGAGCCTGATGCAGATCAGCCTAGGTTCAGATAATGGTTATAAACAGTTGGTCGGTTTGGGCAGTCCAGCTATTTTGCTGGCCAGCTTTGCTGGACTGCCAGGAAATAGCTGCATCAGATAGATGCTCGAACCTTTCTCTTTGCCTAGCTGCAGGCCGACCTGCTTGACCAGAATTCGCATCGCTGGTGAAAGGTGGTATTCGGCATAAAAATCACGCAATAAGTTGATGACTTCAAAGTGCTGGCTGGTGAGCTTTAGCGCATCACACAGAGCGATTTCGGTAGCCACCGCAGGGCTCCAGTCATTCAGGTTTCGTAAAAAACCTTCGCTGTCTACTTCAATCGACTGGCCATCGACAGTGATATAGGTTGGTCGGTCTGGATCAACAGCGCTCATCTCAGTACCAACTCTGAATCTGACTGCAACGCACTGTCAGTTCGACAAAACCGGCATCATCGATGCCGTTAAAGCGGGGGTGGAGTAGCTGGTTAAGACCGCGAGCGTCGAGATCGGGCTGCAGCGCATAGCATTCTGTTCCCTCTGGCAGCAGTTGAAGCAGTTGTTGGTTGGCACGAGTGGCGGCGTAAACTCCATCTTCGATTAAAACCAATACAGCCGGTGCGCGGATGACGCGCAGGCAGTCGGCTAAGCACTGGCTGTTGTGTGGGGAGCTGTTGACGGTGTGCAGTACCATGAGGGATCCGTTCGAAAGGTCTGTGAGCGAGGCTAAAAACTGAGTATATGCTGATGTCTATGGAACAATGTAGCGACAGACGCATCATCTAATAGCTCGGCATCGAGCACCAATTGATCGGCGTCGATCCCTCGTTGCTGCAGGCAGCTGGTGCTGCAGTAAACCCGGTCTATGTCGTACATTGCCAGTGCTGGTAAGGTTCGGCTGATATTTTTGGCCTGTAGCTGTTCGGGCTGCTGGTTCGACAACAGTGTGTAGCAGCCATCGTTGATAAACAGCACACTTAGCGGCACCTCGAAGGCAGCGGCAGTAAGCGCGGCATCGAGTGCTTCGCGGGCGACCTGACTGGCGTACGGGCTATGTCGAATGACCAGCAACAGTGTCACTGTTTGGCTGTCAGGCGAGTTCATTGCTGACCTCCAAAGGTGATCACCCGGTCGGCATTGAGGGTAGCATCAACCAGTTGTCCGAGCCCTGATAGCTCAAAACCATCAGCCAGATTGCCAGCTGGTTGCTCGTAACGACCCGCTTCACGATCATCCAGTACACCACGGCGGACGGCTGCAGCGATACAGACGATCAGCTCAATGTCGTGTTGCTGCGATAATCGTTGCCAGCGTCGGGTTAGGTTGGACTCATCTTGCGGCGGGGTGGTCAGGGTGTTGGCTGTATGCACCGACTCGCCGTAGAAAAACACCCTCGGCACCTGATGTCCAAGTGTCAGTGCAGCTTCAACATAGCGTAGCGCGGTGTTGGCGGCTTGACTGGCGGTAGGTGACCCATTGATCACGACGGCAAGTTTCATAACGGCGAGCTCTAGTTACTGAATCTGCTTACGGGGTTAGG
>JBFFKD010000564.1:0-1621 GCA_041555595.1 Motiliproteus sp. | reverse complement strand
GGATAAAAACAAACAGCCCCGCGGCCTGGAATGGCGCGGGGCTGTTAACGGTAATACTGGGCGTTGTTGGCAACAACAGCCCGATTAGCGCATTAAGATTCGGATTCGCACAGTTCGGCGTAAGCTTCAGCTTCCAGCAAACCACCCAGCTCGCTGGCGTCGGTAGCTTTAACGCGGAAGAACCAACCATCGCCGTAAGCATCGGAGTTGACCAGCTCGGGCGAGTCCTCCAGCTCGGCGTTGACCTCAATCACCTCCAAACTGATCGGCGCGTACAGATCAGAAGCGGCCTTGACCGACTCAACCACACCCATATCATCACCAGCCGAAAAGCTCTCACCCACTTCGGGCAGCTCGACAAAGACCACATCGCCCAGCAACTCCTGCGCATGATCGGTGACACCGATCGTCAGGGTGCCGTTACCTTCATCACGAATCCACTCATGGCTGGAAACATATTTCAGCTCGGCGGGGATATTACTCATGGTGCAGTCCTCTCAAGGGATAGGTGCGTTTAAAAATGGGGGAACAAAAAGGGAAATGTATCGCCAAGTGGGCAGCAATTCAACTTTCAGGCGCTATATTTTGCACCTGATCGATCGCCCAGGCCACTCGCCAGCGACGGCAAATCGCCTTCTAGCCCCAGCGCATGACGAACCAGCTTGCGCTTCAACAGGCCCGAACCCGCCACCTGTTTCATACCCACATTGCGCAACCAGTGTAGCAGTGGTGGAACCTCGCCGTAGAGGTGACGAAACCCGGCCATCAGCCCCAGCATGGTCAAATTCTCAGGCTGACGACGACGCTGATAACGCCGCAGTCGATTCAGATCACCGATAGGCAACCCAAGCCGATGGCTACTCAATAACTCTTCGGCGAGGGTCGCTGCATCGAGCAAACCCAGATTAACCCCCTGCCCCGCCAGCGGATGAATGCTGTGGGCAGCATCGCCAACCAGCGCCAGCGATGATTGCACGTAGCGTTTGGCGTGCCGCTGCAGCAGCGGCAATACGAACCGGGTATCGGTCTGACTGATCGTACCCAGCCGGCCTTCAAATGCCCGCGTCAACGCCAGACAAAAGTCGCTATCGTTCAATGCCATCAACTGGCGGGCATGATCGGGCGAGGTCGACCAGACGATCGACAGTTGATGGCCATCTCCAGGCAGCGGCAACATCGCCAACGGACCATCTTCGGTGAAACGCTGCCAAGCCGCAGCTTGGTGCGGCTGCTCGGTAGTCACCGTGGTCACAATCGCCTGCTGCTGATAATCCCACTCGCTCAGCGGCAAACCAGCCAGAGTCCGGGTCGGCGAGCGGGCGCCATCGGCGGCCACCACCAGTCGAGCACGGAGCTGGTGGCCGTCGCTAAGCAGGATCTGCCAGTAGCTCTCGCCAGCGCTCGGCGATGTCCGGTCTGATTGCGCTTGTTCGGGTTCTGACAACTGCTGCAGCGTGACCCCGCCCAGCCAGCGCAGGTTATCGTGCCGCTCAAGCGCCAGGTGTAATCCCGCCAGCGTGACACGGTTTTCGACGATATGGCCCAGATGCGAAAGGTGCTGCTCGGCGGCATCGAAATCGATCTGGGCGGTGCCCTCGCCGTCCCAAACATGCATCGCCGT
>JBFFKD010000563.1:0-1629 GCA_041555595.1 Motiliproteus sp. | reverse complement strand
CACCCGAGCACAGTGCTGAGGCTTTGGGCCGGTTCGGCGGCGTCAAGCGGCGAATGGAGCGGGTCGGTCACGCTGCGGGCATGACGCTGTACGACGACTTTGCTCATCATCCGACCGCTATCGCCACCACTTTGCACGGGCTGCGTGCCCGCGCCGGTAATAAACCGGTAGTGGCGGTAATCGAACCGCGCTCCAACACCATGCGGCTGGGAAGTCACCAGCAGGCGTTGGCGCCCGCAACGGCTGATGCTACCGAGGTGTTGTGGTATCAACCGGCGGGATTGGATTGGGCGCTTGATGGCGTGGTCGCCGACAGTCCGGTGCCGGCGCGGGTGTTCGATAATGTCGATGCTATTATTGAGGCTGTTAAAGCCTATCAGGGTAGCGGCGCCGAGGTGGTGATTATGAGTAACGGTGGGTTTGAGGGGATTCATCAGCGCATGCTGGATGCACTGCAGGCGCTGCCGTCATGAGTGAAAACGTAGCGCTACAATCTACACCCAAGCCGGTTGCGGTGGCGCTGACCGGCGCATCGGGTGCTCAGTACGGCCTGCGGTTGATCGAATGTCTGGTCGCAGCCCGGATACCGGTTTATGTGATGGTATCGCGTGCTGCGCAAGTGGTGATTGCTACCGAGACCGAGCTTAAAATACCTTCCGACGTGACCAAGGCGCAGCAGTTTCTCACCGACCGGTTCGGTGCGGCAGCGGGTCAGATCAAGGTGTTCTCGCGCGACAACTGGTTTGCTCCAGTAGCATCGGGATCGGGCTCGCCCTCGGCGACAGTGGTGTGTCCATGCAGCACAGGTAGCTTGTCGGCCTTCGCCTGCGGTGCCAGTGATAACTTGATCGAACGGGCGGTTGATGTGGCGTTGAAAGAGCGTCGTCAGCTGATTTTGGTGCCGCGCGAGGCGCCATACTCGCAGATCCATCTGGAGCATATGCTCAAGCTAACCCGGATGGGTGCAGTCGTGATTCCGGCCAGTCCGGGTTTTTACCATAAGCCCCAGTCGGTCGCCGATATGATCGATTTCGTGGTGGCGCGAATCCTTGATCAGCTGGGTGTCGATCAAGCCTTGATGCCGCGCTGGGGCAGTTAGTTTATGCTGTGCCGGTTGGGCTGCGGTGCTTGTTGTATTGCCCCGTCGATCAGCAGCGCCATCCCCGGTATGCCGCAAGGTAAACCGGCCGGAGTGCGCTGTCTTCAGCTCGATGCTGATAATCTGTGCCGGTTGTTTGGTCTGCCTGAGCGACCATCGGTTTGTCTGAGCTTCCATCCTGACCCTGCTGTCTGCGGTGACAACTCCAACCAGGCGCTGGAGCTGATCGCCTGGTTGGAGGTCGATACTGCTGATTCGCGATCTTAACGCTGTTTCAGCCCTGCATAGCTGAATCCTGACGCGTTTATCGCTAGAATGGCGGGCTTTCTTGTGCCTGTCTCAGCTTCGGTAATTTCATGTCAAAGATTCTTGCTCTGGATACCTCCACTCAGGCCTGTTCGGTCGCGCTATCGATCGACGGCGAGGTGCGTGAAGATTTTCGCGATATCCCGCGTCAACACACCCAGTTGTTGCTACCGATGGTGCAGCAGATTTTGGCCGATGCAGGGCTGACGCTACAGCAGCTCGAT
>JBFFKD010000562.1:0-1652 GCA_041555595.1 Motiliproteus sp. | reverse complement strand
TAAAAAAAAAGCCCCCGTGATCAAAGATCGACGGGGGCCGGCTGCTCAGTCTGGTTTAGTCGTCGTTTAGAACACCGACCAGATACAGCAGATGTACCAATAAGTTGTAGATGTTCAAGTACAGGCTAACAGTCGCCATGACATAGTTGGTGTAGGTGCCGTTAACGATGTTGCTGGTGTCGTACAGGATCATGCCCGCCATCAGCAGTACTACAGCAGAAGAGATCGCCAACTGTAGGCCCGAGATGTGGATGCCCATCAGTGATAGCACTAGGCTGGCAACGATTGCCACGACAACCACGATCATACCGGCGGTCAGGAAGCCGCTCATGAAGCTGAAGTCTTTGCGGCTAGTCAGCACGTATGCACTCAAGCCCAAGAAGGTCATGGCGGTCATGCTCATGGCGGTCATGATGATGTCACTACCATTGGTCATGGCAAGGTAGTGGTTTAGTATCGGGCCAAGACCAAAGCCCATCAGACCCGTGAACAGGAAGGTCAGCGGCAACGCCCAGACGCTGTTCTGCATCCGGTTTAGCACAAAAATCATCACGAAGCTGCCAATCACGCTGCCAAAATAGGCAAACATAGGCGGCTCGATCCACATCGATATAGCGGCGGTGATTGCGCTGAATACCATCGTCATCGACAACAGCATATAGGTGTTTCGAATCACCTTGTTGGTAGCTAGTACCGAGCTTTCGGACCTTGTAGCGGTCGTCCCAGTCATATTCATAGTGGTTCCTGAAGTATTTAAGTTTGCTTTTAATTAACTGCTGCGATTGATAGACAGCCTCGACAGCAAAAAGTTGCGTTGTTTGGACTAGCTGCGTGTTATAGCAAGCTTCGCTCACAGGTGCCACTAATGCTTGATAAATGATCTGCTCTAGCCATTTAATCTCTAGTTGACTTGTCCGACTGTCTCTCTACCATACTCTCAACTCTTTATAATAATGGATTAATTTGGATACTCCCACATCAGCCTTGGTTTCGTCAGATTCAGACCCATTAGATCTGGCTCCATTAGATATCCTCTATCAGGATGAGCACTACGTGGTGATCGATAAACCGTCGGGGTTGCTGGTGCACCGCAGCCCAATCGACCGCCGCGAGCATCGATTCGCACTGCAGATGTTGCGCGATCAGTTAGGGCAGCATGTGTTTCCTGTGCATCGCCTCGATAAGCCGACTTCGGGGTTGTTGTTATTTGGGCTGCACTCAGAAGCGGCTAGTAAGATGCAGCTGGCATTTCGTCAACGGCAGGTTCACAAAACCTATCATGCAATCGTTCGAGGCTTTGCCGAAGACAGCGGGGTTATAGACTACCCACTCAGCGATAAGCGTGAGAAGGAGGAGAAGCGTAATGCCGATGATGTCCGTCCACCGCAGGATGCGTTGACGCATTACCGTTGCCTGGATCGTGTCGAGCTTGATATTCCACTGGGACGTTATCCCTGCTGTCGCTACTCTCTGGTAGAGATGCAGCCTCATACCGGTCGTAAACACCAGTTGCGCCGGCATATGAAGCATCTCAATCACCATATTATCGGTGATACCCGCTATGGCGACGGTACGCACAACCAGTTTTTTCGCGATCAATTCGATAATCAGCGGTTGTTACTCTTTGCCAGCCAGTTGCAATGGGTACACCC
>JBFFKD010000561.1:0-1653 GCA_041555595.1 Motiliproteus sp. | reverse complement strand
TCAAGGTTAAGGTATTGGACGTAGACCCACGCGGCCGTATCAAGCTGAGCATGAAAGACCTGCGTGAAGACGAAGGTGTTGGCGAGTAAGTTTATCGCTGACATGCGCTAGCGATAGTGCACTCTAGAAAGCGGGCTTCGGCCCGCTTTTTTTGTGACTGGAATATCTGCTCTGTGTTGGGCGTATGAATACTAAACAGAGGTTATCTTTCTATATAATCAGCAGCCCCATACTCATGCTCATACCCATGCTCACGATGCCGCTTCAATTCGAACTTCATATCCCGATCGAGCAGCCAGAGATCAAAGCGATCGATTGGCTGGCTGATGGCTGCCAGCTGTCGCGTGCAGAACTTAAAGCAGCGATGCAAAAGGGCGCTGTCTGGCTAACAAGAACAGGCGGGACTCAACGACTACGCCGCGCTTCCAGAGCTCTCAATCTCGGCGATCAGCTGCATCTCTATTATGATCTCAAGGTGTTGCAGCAAGCCCCGCTGGAGCCGCAGTTAATCGCCGATCAAGGTGACTATTCGGTATGGAATAAACCCTGCGGCATGCTCTGTCAGGGCTCCAAATACGGCGATCACACCACCCTGTATCGCTGGGCAGAAACCCAACTTCAGCCCGAGCGTCCGGCGTTTATCGTCCATCGCCTTGACCGTGCCACCTCAGGGTTGATTGTGCTGGCGCATAACAAACGCAGCGCGCGCGCTTTGTCGGCGATGTTTGAATCACGGCAGGTGGATAAACGCTATCGTGCTGTGGTGAAGGGCGCTCTGCAACTCGACGACTGCTTGATTGAGGTGGCGGTCAATGACAAACCTGCTCGCAGCCGGATCACAACGTTGTCTGTCGATACAGTCGCCGGCCGAACTCTGATCGAGGTGAAACTCGAAACCGGTCGTAAACATCAGATCCGCCAGCATCTGCTAGGGCTTGGTCATCCCATTTTGGGTGATCGATTGTACGGCAGTGGAGAGCAAGACGGCTGTGATCTGCAGCTGCAGTCGTGCTTGCTGGGGCTTTCACCCGATCCTGCCGGTGGGCTAGAACCGGCCATATACCGATTGGATGAAAGCTGCCTGCTGAAGGTTTGATCGCGCTCGTTAAGCCTTTTACCTGACTAACCCAGCGCCAGCCACACCCCAACCCCCATCATCAGCGTACCGGCGATTCGGTTCATCAACCGAACGTTGCCGCTCTTTTGCAGGAACTTGCTCAGCGTCAGTCCACCGCTGGCATATAGCAGTAGACACAGCAGTTCGATCGAAAGAATCATTGCGATCAAGATCGAAATTTGCCCTGCCATCGGGTACTGGTCGCTGATGAAGGGGGGCAGTAATGAGACAAAAAAAGCCCAGCCCTTGGGGTTGGCCACGGCAGTGACGAAGCCCTGGCTCGCCAGTTCGACGCGGCTGGCACGGCGGCTTTGAGAGTCATTATGGCTGATAGCCATCTTGCCGCGTGATAGCCATAGCTGCACGCCGATATAGAATAGATAGCCACCGCCGACCCACTTAAACAGCTCAAAGGCTTGCGGATACTGCAGCATCAACGCCGCTACGCCGATCACCGATAACACGGCCACCAAACCAACGCCGACCAGCTCTCCGACCATCATCCACAGAGTGCGGCGGACGCCGATGGTCATTCC
>JBFFKD010000560.1:0-1663 GCA_041555595.1 Motiliproteus sp. | reverse complement strand
GTGTTGATGGCGCTGTGGCAGCACTGGCAGAGCGGCGAATTAAGCCTGCACATGGGGGCCACGCTGGCACGGGTCAGTATCAGCTTTGCGGTGTCGATGTTGTTCGGTGCGTTGATCGGTATCGCCATGGGGCGGAGCCGGCGGCTCAACCGACTGCTTGATCCGGTACTGGTGCTGCTGCTTAACCTGCCAGCGCTGGTGACCATCATCTTGCTCTATATCTGGCTTGGCATGAGCGAGTGGGCCGCGGTGCTGGCGGTGGTGATCAACAAGGTGCCCAATGTCACTGTGACGATGCGCGAAGGCGCTCGTTGCCTCGATCCGCATTACAGCGAGCTGACACAGCTCTACCGGGTCCCGCGGTTAAAGCAGTGGCGCGACGTGATTGTGCCGCAGCTGACCCCCTATTTTCTGATTTCGGCCCGCTCCGGCTTGGCGTTGATCTGGAAGATCGTGCTGGTGGTAGAGCTGTTGGGGCGTAGCAACGGCGTCGGTTTTCAGCTTCATCTGGCGTTTCAGATGTTTGATGTGCCGGTGATCCTGGCCTATAGCCTGGCCTTTATCGCCATCGTCCAATCGATCGAGTGGGGGCTGCTGCAACCGTTGGAGCGCCGCCAACGACGTTGGCGGCAAACAGAGGCCTTGGCGTGATCAGACTGCAGATCGACCATAAAGCCTACGCAGAGCAGTTGCTGTTCGAGCAGTTTGAGCTCAATCTGGCGGCCGGTGAGTTGCTGTGTCTGTTGGGTCCGTCGGGCTGCGGCAAGACCACCTTGCTCAACACCATCGGCGGGCTGGATTTGGATTTTCAGGGTCGGCTCGAATGGGGGGCGGTTTGCCGTCCCGATTCGGTCAGCTACATGTTTCAGCAACCACGGTTGTTGCCCTGGCGCACGGTACGCCAGAATCTGGCGTTGGTGATAGCACCCGATCAGTATGACCGGATCGAACCGTTACTGGCATCGATGGGATTGGCCGATTGCATTGATGCCTATCCCAACCAGCTGTCGCTGGGAATGGCTCGGCGGGTGGCGCTGGCGCGCAGTCTGATTGTTGAACCCGAGTTGATTCTGATGGATGAGCCCTTTGTCTCGCTCGATCCGCCGACCGCCGCCGAGATGCGCCAGCAAGTACAGCAGCTACGCCGGCTGCGACCGCTGACCTCAATCCTGTTCGTGACCCACGATATCCGCGAAGCGATCTCGCTTGCCGATAGAATTCTAGTGCTGGGTGGGCAACCGACTCAGATCCAACACCAGTGGCAATGTCTGGTGCCGCAGTCGCAACGCGATAGCGACTACCTGGCCGAGCAGGAATCGCTGCTGCTGCCCTATTATCGATCGGACAGCGCCGAGACTCAGGGCTGCGATAATGTCCGCGCTGGCGTTGATCTCATCGATAATGTTAGTCGTCCCCATTCGCGCGTTTGTTGAGAGCGATTTTCAAGGTTGAGTTGGCTGCCAGCAGGCTGCGAGTAAAGCGATGACTAGGCATTTAACCCGCTGTGGTTTTCCGGCGTCCCAGCACCGTCAGCGCGATGCCGCCGAGAATCAATAGCGCCGCTATGACCAGTCGTAGCGACAGCGTTTCATCGACAAACAGGATTCCCCCCGTCGCGGCGATGACCGGTACCAGTAGCTGTACCACCGCGGCCTGGGTGGTG
>JBFFKD010000559.1:0-1663 GCA_041555595.1 Motiliproteus sp. | reverse complement strand
CATGCAGACGGTCCTCATCAGCACCATCCCGGGAATGTCGTCGATCAGGCTGACTTTCAAGCCCGCGGCTTGGAATAAGCCGACCGCAGCAGCTACCGACGCAGCAGTGGCTTGATCGGCAGGTGCCAACGCCAACCGCTCCGCCTCGGCATAGTCCAGTGCCAGATCAAACTGAATCAGATTGGTGTTATCAGAGTGCGAGGCACGCACAGTGGAGAGTTGACCATTACACAATACCAACGTAGCACCGCCGACAGAGATCAGGCCAACACGATCCTGTTCGGCATCGGTAACACGGCGCACCCTAATACCCGCCGCCTCGATTCGTTCGATCAACGCTGCAGCCGGCCCCAGTTCACCCACAACGGTAATTTCATCCGGTACCGACTGGGGATCGGCAATCTGCGGTTCAGGGTTGGTTGCACCTGGGCGATAATCATAAAAGCCGCGCTTTGACTTTCGCCCGAAATGGCCGGCATTGACCAATTCAAGCTGAATCAACGAGGGCTGAAAGCGCGGGTCTTGGTAGTAAGCATTAAACACCGAACAGGTCACTGCGTAGTTGATATCGTGACCAATCAGATCCATCAGTTCAAACGGTCCCATTCGAAATCCACCTGCGCCTTTGATCAGGCCATCGATGGTAGCAATATCCGCCCCGCCTTCCTGCAGCACCCGCAACGCTTCGGCATAAAACGGCCGCGCCACTCGGTTGACGATAAACCCCGGAGTGGATTGTGTGTGCACCGCCTGCTTACCCCAGCTTTCGGCTAACTGATAGACATTGTCGGCCACTCTGGATTCGGTCTCCAGACCACTGATCACCTCAACCAGCTTCATCACCGGAGCCGGGTTGAAGAAATGCATACCAACCAGTTGCTGAGGACGCTGTAATGCGCTGCCAATAGCGGTCAAGGAGATAGATGAGGTATTGGAAGCCAGAATAGCGGTTTCAGCACAGATCCCCTCGAGCGTACCAAACAACTGCTGTTTGACCTCCAGTCGCTCGATGACCGCTTCGATGACTAACCGGGCGGGCGCTAGCTGCTGTAACGATTCTATCGCCTGAATTTTCCCCAACAGTGCATTGCGCTGATCAACGCTAAGTCGCCCCTTATCAACCAGACGATCCAAATCGTCGCTCATCCGGATTATCGCCTGTGCGGCAGCGCCTTCCATGGTGTCAAACAGCAGCACCGAGTGCCCGGCGCCGGCGGCAACCTGCGCGATACCGGCCCCCATGGTGCCAGCACCGATGACCCCGATAACACTATCTCGGTGTAATGGCTCGCTATCAACCTGTCGCAGTTGCTGATTCATATCCCTGTTACTCTGAATTAAATTGTGGCCTAGCAACGCTCAATCAAGAGCCTATGGATCCGGCGAACAAGCCTCCTAACGCCCCTTAAAAGAGGGCAGCCGTTTTTCCATAAAGGCAGCGACACCCTCGCGGTAGTCATCCGTCCGCCCAGCGACCGTCTGTAGCTCTTTTTCGAGATCCAGTTGTTGATCCATGCTATTGGTTGCAGCGGCATTAATGGCTCGTTTGATCAACGCCAAGCCCTGGGTTGGCTGAGTGGCCAAATGACGTGCCAGCTGCATCGCTTGATCCTGCAACTGATCATCCTCCACAACCTGCCAGATCATCCCCCACTGCTGGGCT
>JBFFKD010000558.1:0-1670 GCA_041555595.1 Motiliproteus sp. | reverse complement strand
GGGAACAGCTCGTTGCTGGTGTCATCGCCGGCAGTGTTGCTGTCGATGGTTGCCGGGGCGATAAATACCAGTGGCGAGGTGGTGATATGTTTAAACGCCAGCCCGGCCGGGAGCGTGTCGGGCAGGGCGGCGATGGTGATCTCTTCAGCGCCGCTCTGTACCCGGCCGATGGCGGACTCTGGATCGCCGGTGTGGAGTTTGATTTCGATCTTGGGATGGTTGTTGCGAAAGGCACTGAGCAGGTCGTATAGGAAACTGTAGCTAGCGGTGACCGAGCAGTACATGCTGATCTCGCCCTGCAGTTCATCCTGCCCCGCGTTGAATTTACCCTGCAGCAGTTCCCACTGCGCCAACGCCTCGCGGGCATAATCCTGAAACAGTTCGCCTTCTCGGGTCAGGCTAACGCTGCGGTTGTCGCGCAGGAATAGTTCGGCGCCGACCGACAGTTCCAGTTGTTTTATTGCCCGGCTCAGGGTTGACGGGCTGACATGACTGAGCTCGCTGGCGCGGCCAAAATGGAGTGTTTCTGCCAGTGCCAAAAACTGACGCAGCGCTTTGCTATCCATGAAGGTTCCTTATAGGTTCAGCCGGCTGAGCTGTTAAGCGAGTTGGTTGATAGAGTGTGATGATACCGCAGACTCGATGCGGTTATTGAGATAGTAGACTTCGACTGTATCAATAATAACAATGTCGAGTGTTGAGATGAGGGTGTTTTTTCGATCTGTCGATGAAGCTGGTATGATCTTATCGTTATTGTTCATAGGGTTGTTGTGCGGTCTCCAGGCCGTCATCAATGCAATCTTTGAGGTAAGTATTGAATCAGCTGTGTCTCGACAGAGCTTTGAGTGGCGGTGGTGTTATTGAAGAAGTTTTCGTTCGGTGAAATCCGATCGTCCAGCAAGGTGATCGAGACCATGGTTGGTACTGTCATCCGTGTGGTTCAGCAAGCGGCGCTGCTGCCGTTGTTGTTGCCGTTGCTGGCCTATATTGGGGCCAAATCTTATCTGCATTATTGCGCGGTGACGGTCGTTGAGCAGGCTATAGCCGCGCTGCCTGACAGTGTTCAATTCGAATTTGACGATATCGACAGCCATTTCGATGGCGTAGTCGAGCTGTATGGGGCCACCTTGTTGCTGGATGGCATGAGTTTGCCGGCCCGGTTCGATCATATCCGCTTGGTTAGCGGTGATTGGCAGCTGTTACCCTCGGCGGTGCAGCTCTTTAGCCTGGGGCAGCTGCCGCATAACGCCAAGCTAACCTTTCAATTGCCTGAGACCGAGCTGATTCGACTCGCCAGCGCCAAGCTGCTGCCGACCACGAGCGCTCGACGGCTGTTGGGCTGCTATCAAAACCAGCGCGCTACAATGGATCAGGGACAGGGCGCGGCTGACCAAAGTCGCGATGCTGGGGCGGTATTTAGCGGCAGTTTGGACTATCGTTTCGACCCCGCTAGCGAATATCTTAATGGTCAGCTCAAACTAGCCGCTTCTGAACGGTTTCAAATCGAGCTTAAAACCGACCTGGATATCGGCGCTGAGCAGCTGGAGCTGGTTTCGCTCAATACCGAAAACGTCGGCCTTGGCGGCGCTGAGCTGCAGTTCTTTAATCTGGGATCACAGACCCAGTTGCTCAATCAATGTGGTGCGACCGGACGCTCCGGATTGGTGCAG
>JBFFKD010000557.1:0-1686 GCA_041555595.1 Motiliproteus sp. | reverse complement strand
TGGGGTGGATGCGCTGATCGCTGCCGACCCCGGCGTGCTGGCCTATGCCAGCCGGCGTCATCCGGGCCTGAATCTGCACCTGTCGGTACAGGGCTCGGCGACCAATTACGAAAGTCTTAATTTTTACCATCAGAATTTTGGTATTCGCCGGGCGGTGTTACCGCGGGTGTTATCGATGGCGCAGGTCCGTCAGGTGGCCGCGCAAAGCCCGGTCGAGTTGGAGGTGTTTGCCTTTGGGTCGCTGTGCATTATGGCCGAAGGCCGCTGCTATCTCTCCTCCTATGTGACCGATCAGTCGCCCAATACGTGCGGAGCCTGCTCGCCAGCCAATGCGGTACGCTGGGAAGAGCAGCCCGATGGTGGGCTGGAAACTCGGCTCAATGATGTCTTGATCGATCGCTATAAAGCGGGCGAGAAAGCGGGCTATCCGACCCTGTGCAAGGGGCGTTTTCAGGTCGAGGGCAACACCTTTCATGCCCTTGAGGAGCCGACCAGTCTCAATACTCTGGAGTTGTTGCCGCAGCTACGCGAGGTGGGTGTCTGTGCGGTCAAGATCGAGGGGCGTCAGCGCAGCCCTGCTTATGTTGAGCAGGTGGTCAGTGTTTGGCGTCAAGCGATCGATGCGATGCAGGCGGATCCTGCCGGTTATGTCGCCAAGCCGGAGTGGATGAGTGTGCTGGGTAGTGTGTCTGAGGGAACTCAGACCACGTTGGGTGCCTACTCACGGCCTTGGCAGTAATCGTCAGGAATTGAGCACAGGGTTGAATGGTTGGACCTGTGTTAAGCAGATTTTTTGGGGTTGGTTATGAAGTTGTCTCTCGGATCGCTACAGTTTTACTGGCAGCGTGAAAAAACCTATCAATTTTACCGCCAGATGGTCGAGCAGCCGCTGGATACGATCTATCTGGGCGAGAGTGTCTGTTCTAAGCGCCGCGAGCTAAAAACGCAGGAGTGGATCGATCTGGGGCGTGAGCTGGCTCAAGCTGGTAAGCAGGTGGTGCTGTCGTCGCTGGTGCTGATCGAGGCTGAATCTGAGCTCAAAACGCTGCGTCGGCTGTGCGATAACGGCGACCTGATGGTCGAAGCCAACGACATGGGTGCGGTGCAGATGCTGGCTGATCGTAAGCTGCCATTTGTGACTGGACCGGCGATCAATGTCTACAACGCCAATAGCCTGCAGGCGCTGCATAAGCGGGGCTTGCAGCGCTGGGTGATGCAGGTTGAACTATCGGGAAAGACTCTGGCCGATATTCTCAGCGATGCGCAGACGCTGGGTTTCGGTGATTCGATTGAAACTGAAGTGTTCAGCTACGGTTATCTGCCGTTAGCGTTTTCAGCCCGCTGCTTCACCGCTCGGGCGCGTAATCTGCCTAAAGATCAGTGTCAGTTTGTCTGTCTGGACTACCCCGATGGTCTGCCGCTGGCCAGTCAGGAAGATCAGTCAGTGTTTAACATCAACGGTATTCAGACGCTGTCGGGCCAGATCTATAACCTGTTGCCCGAGCTGGATGCGATGCGTGAGATGGGGGTCGATATGGTTCGGCTGAGTCCGCAGGGTGAGTCGATGGAGCAGGTGATCAAGCAGTTTCGCGATCAGCTTGACGGCCGTTCAGACCAGATTCCGGCGATCCCTGCCGATGCGGTCAATGGCTACTGGTACCAGAGTGCCGGCTTGGTCAATACCTA
>JBFFKD010000556.1:0-1688 GCA_041555595.1 Motiliproteus sp. | reverse complement strand
GCTTTTCATTCATGAGATGCCTCCTAAAGGGAGATTCATGTCACATGAAGTATAGCCTGCCAACAGTTAACTCATACAGAGCCATTCTTTTGGTTTCTTATCCCTTGGTCGACGAGTCGTCAGTTGTCACGCGATAGAATCTGGGTAGACTTACACACTCAGTTTTCACAGATAAACAATAAAAATAACCGGTCATGGAGACCTACCCCGCATGAAAACCAAAATCCTCCCCTCAGCCGACAACGCCTATTCCTACCCCCTTTTAATCAAGAGCCTGCTGTTATCGGGTAAGCGTTATTCGCCGGATCAAGAGATCGTCTACAGCGATATCTCGCGTTATGACTATCGCACCTTGAATGAACGGATCGCCCGGTTGGCGAACCTGCTGAGCGATGCGGGGATCGGGGCCGGGGACACGGTGGCGGTGATGGATTGGGATAGTCATCGTTATCTGGAGGCCTACTTTGCGGTGCCGATGATCGGGGCGGTGCTGCACCACGTCAATGTCCGGCTCAGCCCCGAGCAGATTATCTACACCATCAATCATGCCGAGGATGATCTGGTGCTGGTGCACGACGACTTCCTGCCGATCGTCGAGCAGGTTCACTCCGAGTTGAAGAGCGTGCGCGGCTATATCCAGCTGACTGACTCGGACAAGCCGGCGTCGACGGCGTTGGAGATGCTGGGTGAGTACGAGACGATGCTGGCGGTGGCTGCCGCCGAGTACGATTTTCCCGATTTTGACGAGAATTCGATCGCGACCACCTTCTACACCACCGGCACCACCGGTAATCCGAAGGGGGTGTTTTTCAGTCACCGTCAGTTGGTGCTGCATACGATGGGGATGGCCTCGACCCTGGGCTGTTTTGAAGGCCAGGCGATGCTGCGCAGTGATGATGTCTACATGCCGATGACGCCGATGTTTCATGTCCATGCCTGGGGGGTGCCCTACGTTGCCACTATGCTGGGGGTGAAGCAGGTCTATCCGGGGCGGTATGAGCCGAACAAGCTGGTACGGTTGTATCGGGATGAGAAGGTGACCTTTTCACACGGGGTGCCGACGGTGCTGCAGATGGTGCTGAACTGTGATGAGGCCAAGACCACCGATCTGCAGGGTTGGAAGATGCTCACCGGTGGTGCCGCGCCAACCGTGTCGCTGTCGCAGCAGATGGCTGACCGAGGGATCGACTTTATTACTGCCTACGGCATGTCGGAGACCTGTCCAATCTTGACCGTCGTTAACCTGACTGGCGAAGAGCGATCCAAGCCTGCCAGTGATCAAACCGCCGCACGGATTCGTACCGGGATGCCGGTGCCGATGGTCGATCTGCGGATCGTCGACCCCGATGGCAATGATGTGGTTCATGATGGCGAAGCGATGGGTGAGGTGGTGGCGCGCGCGCCCTGGCTGACCCAGAGTTACTACAAAGAGCCTGACAAGGGAGCCGAGCTGTGGACGGGCGGCTGGCTGCATACCGGTGATGTCGGCTCGATCGATCCACAAGGGGTGCTGCAGATCAAAGACCGGATCAAGGATGTGATCAAAACCGGTGGCGAATGGGTCTCAACTATCGAGCTGGAGAACCTGATCAGCAAACACGAAGCCGTGGTCGAAGTTGCGGTGGTTGGTATCCCTGACGAACGCTGGGATGAGCGGCCGCTAGCGATGGTGGTGTTGAGTGCGGGTG
>JBFFKD010000555.1:0-1697 GCA_041555595.1 Motiliproteus sp. | reverse complement strand
GCAACGCCTTTGCTTCAATCGGAGAGCGGCCGCTGGAGGTCGCTGCAACGTTGCGCCACTCACCCCTGCAGACCTTTTTTAAGGTGGCGGTGCCGATGGCGCGTCCGGGTATCCTCAGCGGTGCCATTCTTGGTTTTGCGCATACTCTGGGTGAATTTGGCGTGGTGTTGATGATCGGCGGCAACATACCCGGTGAAACCAAGGTGATCGCCGTGGCGATCTACGATTATGTTGAAGCACTGGAGTGGCAACAGGCACATCAACTGGCGGCAGGGCTGCTGCTGTTCTCCTTTATCTGCATTCTGAGCATGAACCTGCTGGAGAAACGGATGCAGCGGCGTTCGATATGTTGAAGGTCAGCGTGCAGGAGCGACGTCTATGAGTGGCTGGCTGGAAGGGCAGTTTAAGACGCGCTTCGATGACTTTTCATTGGATGTCCTGCTGTCACTCCCTGCTACAGGTGTTACTGCGCTGTTTGGTCGGTCCGGTTGTGGAAAGACCACACTACTGCGTTCTATCGCAGGCCTACATCGCGCTGATAGCGGCAACTTGTGGGTTGATAACCGCTGTTGGCAATCAGGAAAAACCTTTGTTAAACCCCACAAACGTGAGATCGGATATGTGTTTCAAGAGGCAAGTTTGTTGGCACATCTTAATGTCGACCAAAACCTGCGCTTTGGCATGCAAGTCGGCAACGGGAAAGGTCGAATCAGCTTCGAATCGGTGGTTGAGTTATTGGGCCTGGGTCAGATGCTGCAACGTATGCCGAGCAAACTCTCTGGGGGTGAACGACAGCGCGTGGCGATCGGCAGAGCGCTACTGAGTCAGCCACAACTGTTGTTGATGGATGAGCCCTTAAGCGCGTTAGATTATGATGGTAAACAACAAATTCTTCCGTACCTGCAAACGTTGACCCGCAGCTTGAAAATACCGACCCTGTTCGTCAGTCACAGCTTGGATGAGGTGTGCCAACTGGCAGACCGTATGCTCTACCTTGATGCAGGAAGGATTGTCGATCAGGGACCGATAACCGAGGTGGTCGCGCGTTTGCCTGTAGGCCGCCAGCTCGGCGAAGAGTCATCGGTGGTTGAGGCGAGGCTGTTAGCTCACGATCCTGGCCATGGTTTGAGCTACTTGGACCTAGAAGGCCATCGGCTGAGCGTCAGCCTGCGCCAAGCCGCGATGGGTGATCAGGTCCGGGTCAGAATTCCGGCAAAAGATGTCGCCATATCCTTACAAAAAATCACATCAAGCAGCATGCTCAATACCTTGCCGGTGACGGTGACCGACTTTACCTCGTTTGCCGGCGGAGTAAGGATGCTGGTTCGGTTGCGCTGTGGTGATGCGGAGTTGCTGGCCAAGATCACCAGTAAATCGTTTGAACTGCTTGGCCTTCGAAAAGGGATGGACGTTTATGCACAGATTAAAACGGTGTCTTTGTTTGACGATTATCAGCTGAGCTAAGATCGGTATTTCTGCCAAGAAATTATTTGAGGGTAAATTAGTTACCCAAATACGTTTTTGATGCTGTCTGCTTCTCTAATTGAAGAGTAACAATTTACTTGAACACTCATCTGCTCAAGATATCTGCAGTGTCGATACAGCAGCTATCAACTTGAGATGATCAGAATGTCTGCATTGGGCTGAAACCCAATAGTGGACGACTGCTTCAACAATCGTGAATTATGTGGGAGTAG
>JBFFKD010000554.1:0-1701 GCA_041555595.1 Motiliproteus sp. | reverse complement strand
GCTGAATATATGACCCACTTCGGCCCTGATCAGGGATTGTCACAGTACGCCGAGTATATGCTGGCTAGTCTTAACCGGGTTAAGAAACGACTCGGCGGCGAGCGTCACCAGCTGATCAGTGGCCAGATGCAAGCGGCACTGGATCAACATCAGCAGCACGGAGATACCGACCTACACCGGGTTTGGATCGAAGCGATGCTCAGTCAGTATTATGATCCGATGTATGACTACCAGCTCGATAAGAAGCAGCAGCGGGTGGTGTTTCGTGGTAATCAGGCCGCGGTGTTGGAGTGGTTTGAACACTATCGGACCGAGATAGTGCAACCTTAGTCGATAGCTACCATCAGCCTGCTGGCTGGATTTCAGCTAGATCTCTATTGTTGGACCGCACCGGTGGGTGCGGTTTGGCGGACCCGCGTTAATCGGCCTGGGTGCGGTGCTGCTCCGGCCACATCAGCCGCACGACTTCGCTGTCCTCGGCTAGCGCATGGCAGCTGTTGACCAGCGGGTTGAACGACGAAGCTGTATTGGATCCGCCACGTAGCTGCCGTGCGCTTACGGTCGCTTGGAATGCGGTGGTGGCGATCGGGCCCAGCAGTTCGGTCAGATGGGTGCAGCCATTAGCACCGGCAAACAGAGTTTTGACCTTCCGATTCCAGCCCGCCGCGATCTTCTCGCCTTCGAGTTGCTTAAATCGCTCGGCGATCCGCGGGCAGACATTAAACGGCGAATAATCGATCACCGCTTCGACCTGATGAATGGTGAAATCAAGATCGATGGTTAGTCGGATCGACATGTCGTGGATCGCTTCCCCTGCTTTTATCTGGCCTCCACGGTCTCGGTTGTCGATAGCGTAGCTCTTGGTATCGGTCATCCGACCCTCGATATCAAACAGACCGTCTTCGCGTTCGAAACCCAGACAGCTGACGGTGCGGGTGTGGACCTGTTTGCGGCTAGCAGGAGACGGGGGTAGTGGCATCTCGACCTCGATAAAGTAGATTAAAATAGTCGGCTATCTTAACAGCTAATCCCCATACAGTGGCAGTGCAACCTGGTACGCACAACAACTGGGGTCGCATAACCGCACAGCCTCGTTCACAGCGAGATAGCTGTCGATTGATGATTGTTTACCGTTGCGGGGCATGTGCAGGAGTAACGATGAGGTCGCTCAGGAAAACAGATCACAGGGTTGTTGGCGTGTCTTTTCCTAAATATTCAGCGGCCAATGCAAGTCAGTATCTGGCTATGCATCCGCTGTTTTAGCTTGTGAGACCGACTGTATAACCAGTTCGATAAATTCCTCTTGGTTGACTTTATCTTCACCACTCAACGCCATTCTTGCCAGCATCAATGCCGAACCCAAGACCAACCGTGCCTTGGTACGATTGGCCTCGTTGGTGGTGTTGACATTCTCAGTACTACCGGTGATCGCGGGCACAATGGAGTCGAGAATTTTGTTCTCGAACTTGATATAGCGTTGGTGTAGTTCTGGCTCAAACAACACGTTCCACATCAACCAGACCTTGATGTGGTCTGGGTGAGTGGTTGCAGCATCGATTAAAGCCTCTGCACAGCCGTGCAGGGTGTTGCCACATTTCTCGACCACCTCTTCAGAGATGAAACGAGCGACCTCCTTCAGCACGGCATCGACCAGTGCGGCCCGAGTTTCAAAGTAGACAAAGGTTGTGGGTACCGACACCT
>JBFFKD010000553.1:0-1702 GCA_041555595.1 Motiliproteus sp. | reverse complement strand
CCAATACCTTCTTCGGACTCGGTGGTCTGATCGATGTCGCCACCCCGATGGGGATCCCCAAGCAGCACGAGGAGTTCGGCCAGGTGCTGGGTTACTGGGGCATGCCTTCCGGGCCCTATCTGGTGTTGCCGTTCTTGGGGCCGAGCAATGTGCGCGACGGTCTGTCGGTCTACCCCAATTCGATGCTGCATCCGACCTCGCAGGCGGACGATAACCGTAATTACTGGGCGATGTTCGGACTCAGGACGGTCGACAAACGCGCCGATCTGGTCGAGGCCGAAGGGTTGATCAGTGGTGATCGCTACAGTTTCATCCGCGATGCCTATATGCAGCGCCGCGCGTTTTTGGTCAACGATGGTATGATCATCGATGGCTTTGGCGATGATGGCTTTGGTGACGATACCTTTTAGCTATCGGTAGTTAACGATGCTTGTGTGGCTGCCCTAACGCCGAACGGATAGTCGGCCGTAGCGGCCAGATGATGTTGTGACTCAGGCAATAGAGAGATATCCTTCGGTGCCAAATAGCAGGGGTTGAACAGTTGAGGGACGTGATGGAATCAGGACGTTATTGTATTCTGGTGGCCGACTCAGCGCTTGAATCGCAGTTGTTGCCCGTGATCGAGCTGATCGGTGATGACCCTTCGATCGAGCTGGAGCTGCTAGATTCTGCCGATCAGGCATTAGAGGCGATCGCGCAACGTAAGCCACAGTTGCTGCTGATCTGTTGCAACAATGATAACGCTGGCTTGAGTCGGTTGTGCGATGCGATGGATCCGAGCCCGGTGATCGCTTTGACCAGCAATGCCAGCGTACAAACCGACGCTGATCACGCATTGGCGTTGCTGCGACTAGGTGCCAGCGATCTATTTACCCTGCCGTTACAAAACCCGGAGATGTTTCAGCGCTCGTTGCTGCGTCAGCTTGAGCGGGCTGAGTTGCTGTCGCAGAGTCAGTTCTTCCGCGACGAGCTGGAACGCAGTTTGGCGTTGCTCAAAGAGGACCAGCAGGCGGGTCGTCAGGTACAGCTCAAGATGCTGCCGCCCAAGCAGCACCTTCTCAATGATTACTACTTCGACTACCAGATCAAGCCCTCACTGTTCTTGAGTGGCGACTTCGTCGACTATTTCCGCATCTCCGAATCGCTGTCGATGTTCTATCTGGCCGATGTCTCGGGCCATGGCGCCTCATCGGCCTTTGTTACGGTGCTGTTGAAAAATATGACCAACCGGTTGCTGCGCAACTACAATCGCGGTTCGAGCTTTCATATTCTGTCGCCCACAGACGTGTTGGCGCGGGTCAACAAGGAGCTGCTTGAAACCGGGTTGGGCAAGCATATGACGATCTTTATCGGTCTGTTGGATAGGATCGAGAATACGTTACAGTACGGTGTGGGTGGCCACTTTCCGATGCCCTTGTTAAAGCAGGGCGATAAAACGGAATATTTGGCCGGTAGCGGCATGCCGGTGGGGTTGTTTGAAGAGGCCGAATTTGACGGCAGAATCGTAGAGCTGGAGGATGAGTTCTGCTTGACCCTGTTTTCCGATGGCATTCTGGAAGTGATGGCTGATCCAGACCTCAAAGCCAAGGAAAAACGCTTGCTGGATGTGGCAGCGCAGGGCTATGATGATCTCGATGATCTGGCTCGAAAGCTGGGCGTCGATCAGCTCGAGGATGCGCCGGACGATATTGCGGTGCTGAGT
>JBFFKD010000552.1:0-1718 GCA_041555595.1 Motiliproteus sp. | reverse complement strand
TGCCCGATACCAGATGCTGTAGCCGATCCCTGAAGCCAGCGCCCCTGAAGCGATTGCCAGTAACACTCCGCTAGTGCTGAGCTGGCCCTGATAGATGCTGGCAACCAGCAGCAGCGTCGCCAGCGGCAGGGTGCGACCGAAGTTGAAGGCAGTGTCGGCCAGCGGATCTTTCGACCCCTTGCCTTTGAGGGTGTAGCCGCCCCATGCGATGCCAGCCAGCGTCATCAGTGCAAATCCTGTTAACGAGGGCGTGCTGAGTCCCGGTAATACCAGATAGACAAAACCGCCGAACGCCAACCCTAATCCGATCCATTCGATTGCATGCAATCGATGCCCCCCGAGCAGGGTGACGCTGATCATCGTCAGCTGCACCGCGCCAAACAGGATCAGCGCACCGGTACCGGTATCGAGACTGTTGTAGGCGAACGAGAAGGCGACTGAGTACCCAAACAGGTACAGCGCTGCCAGCCAACTGCCGTGTTGGCGGCTGCTGTTGGAATCATTGAGCCGGTTGGAAGAGCTGGCAGCGTTACCTGAGCGGCTGCGTAGTCGTAATAACAGCATCAGCACCACCGCACCGGCACTGAGCCGGATCAGGGTAAAACTGGCGGCATCGATATCGGCACCGCTGTGATCGGTGCTCAGCGCCAACCGGCATAACACCGAGTTAGCGGCAAAGGCGATTAAAGCCAGAGTGGTCAGTAGTAGCGTCAATGGAGACGATAATGATCGGTCGGTTTGTAACATAAACAGGGATGGCCGGTTGTGGGTCGAGGGGTATTGATTGTGACAATTATAGTTTCTTAAGAATCTGATTTATCAGTTATTTATGTCTAGGATGGCGGTTTTTTCTGGGCCAGCTCGAACGCTGATCTGGTCCCAGGATATCACTAGCCAGCTGTTGAGACCTGCAGACGTGTCGTGGTCATCCAAGAGCGCTCAACACGATGAATGGATTGTCCATTTATATGGTGACCTGCCGCTGTCTCTAGCTTGCCTTGATCGCTGCTCGTACCACCCCGCGTTGCGGATTAAAGGCCAGCACCGCCAGTAGGGTGAAAGCCAGGGTACAGCCGCTCACGACGATCAGTGCCTCGGTGTTGAGCTGGCCATAGAGGGCAAATCGGATCAGTTCGACGCAGTAGCTGAACGGGTTATAGCGGCATAGCAGGTACAGCAGTTCACTGGCTTCCTGCATTTTCCACAGCGGATACAGTGCCGATGAGATAAAAAACATCGGGAAGATAACAAAATTCATCACGCCGGCGAAGTTCTCCAGCTGTTTGATGAAACTGGAGATGAACAGCCCCAGTGCGCCCAGCAGCAGGGCGCTTAGCAGTAGCGCTGGCAGCAACCACAGGTACCCGCTCAAAGGCGGTTCGACCCCGAACCACCAGGCGACCGCCAGAAAAGCGTACACCTGCGGCAGTGATACCAGGGCACTGGCCAATAGCTTGCACAGCAGCAGGAAGCTGCGCGGCAATGGGCTCATCAGCAGTACCCGCATGCCGCCCATCTCGCGATCGTAGACCATCGACAGCGAACTCTGCATCGCGTTGAACAGCAGCACCATGGCGATCAATCCCGGTGCAATATAGACCTCGTAGGTGATGTAGGTGTCGTAGGGCTCGATGATAGAGATCCCCAACGCGGCGCGGAAGCCGGCGGCGAACACCGCCAGCCAAACCAGTGGACGCACCAGCGCGCTGAAGAAACGG
>JBFFKD010000551.1:0-1754 GCA_041555595.1 Motiliproteus sp. | reverse complement strand
GTTTTTGATAAAGCTGGACGCGACCGGGTGGTTACTGTCGGGGTTGGCGCCGATCACCAGAATCAGGTCGGCCTCAGCGACATCTTCGATCGGGTTGGAGACCGCGCCCGAACCGATCGCTTCCAGCAGTGCCGCCACCGATGACGCGTGGCAAAGCCGGGTGCAGTGGTCGACGTTGTTGCTGCCGAAACCGGTACGGATCAGTTTTTGGAACAGGTAAGCCTCTTCGTTGGAGCCTTTGGCCGAGCCGAAGCCGGCCAGTGCATCGCCGCCATGGGCTTGTTTGATGCGGTTGAATCCGTCGGCGGCACGCTCTAACGCTTCCTCCCAGCTGGCCTCGCGAAACCAGCGGCGATAGTTGCCATCATCAGGCAGAGTGGCCTGTTTGGGCGCATCGTCGCGTCGGATCAGCGGTGTCAGCAGCCGGTCGGCATGGTGGTGATAGTCGAAACCAAACCGGCCTTTGACGCACAATCGATTGTGGTTGGTCGCGCCATTGCGGCCGGTGGCGGCGATGATCTGCTGATCTTTGACATGGTAGGTCAACAGGCAGCCGACACCGCAATAGGGGCATACTGTGTCGACGCTCTGGTCCGCTTCGATCGGCTCGACTCGGACGCCAGAACCGGGGTTGAGATTCAGCGCGCCGGTCGGGCAGGCTTGCACGCACTCACCGCAACCGACGCAGGAGCTTGCCGCCAGACTATCGTTGAGATCAAAACTGATCCGGGTCTGGGCTCCGCGCCCATCCCAACCGATCACATCGTTGACCTGCTCTTCACGACAGGCGCGCACGCAGCGGCCGCAATGGATACAGGCATCGAGATTGACACCGATCGCAGGGTGGCTGCCGTCATCGCTCGGGTGCTGTTGGCGGCTCGGATAACGCAGGCTGTCAGCGCCGAGCTGGGTGGCCCAGTGTTGCAGTTCCGAGTCGAGCTTTTGCTGCTGGGTTTGAACTTCCGACAGCAGCAGTTCGACCACCCCTTGCTGGGCAGCACGTGCGCGTGGATTGTTGCTGTGTACCACCATCCCTTCGGTGGGCTGGCGACGACAGCTGGGGGCGAGGGTGCGCTCGCCTTCGATCTCAACCACGCAGCTGCGGCAGTTGCCGTCGGCGCGTTGGCCTTGGCAGTAACACAGATGCGGGATCGTCTTGTTTAACCGTTCGGCCACCTGCAGGATCGACTCACCCGGCAGCGCTTCGACGTCGTTACCGTCCAGCTCAAAGGTCAGCGATGATGATGAGTGTGGATCGTACGAGTCAACGCTCATGCCGGTGTCTCCTTGTGATCACAATTACCGTCATCGCTAGCAAACTCTTGCGGGAAGTAACGCATCGCGCATAGCAGCGGGTTCGGTGCGGCCTGTCCCAGGCCGCAGATCGATGCGTCCTGCATCAGGGTCGAGAGCTGCTGCAGCAGCGGTTGATCCCAGTCGGGCTGCTCCATCAGCGTCACCGCCCGGGCGGTTCCGACCCGGCAAGGCGTACACTGGCCGCAGGATTCGTGCTCGAAGAACCGCATTGCGTTGAGCGCCAGTTGGCGGGCGCTGTCTTGCTGCGAGAACACGATCACTGCCGCCGAGCCGATAAAGCAGCCGTGCTCGCTGAGGGTATCGAAATCCAGCGGCAGGCCGGCTAACGAAAATATTGTCGGCAGATGCAGGTAATCATTTTCAAAGGAAATTGAAAAGGCAATCAGATCAAAATCGGCCAGCGGGCGCTGCGATCCGGTCAGGATCACCGGCGCGAT
>JBFFKD010000550.1:0-1759 GCA_041555595.1 Motiliproteus sp. | reverse complement strand
TCGGTCTGCCGGGTAATCCGGTCTCGGCAATGCTCTGTTATCAAGTGCTTGCCCGGCCGGTGTTGTTGAAGTTGCAGGGTGCCGCCGAGCAGTTGCCGTCGGCGGTGTGGCTACCGATTCGATTTGACCGCAGTAAACCGCAAGCTCGGCGCGAGTATTTGCGGGTACGCCGGGTTGTGACCGATCAGGGGGTTGAGTTGCAGACCTATCCAAATCAGAGTTCGGGTGTGTTGACATCGTTGGTCTGGGCCGATGGTTACGCGGTGATTCCAGCTGATACCACAATTGCTGCCGGTGATCGGGTCGAGTTTATCGCCTTTTCGGAGCTGGGTTGAGTCGACAGCGGTTTGCTTGTTGCTCAACTCGTTATAAAATACCGGGTTTGATGGTTAGGTTGTCCGGAGTGGATCGATGGAAGGTAGAGCTATGAAGCTGGTATGGATGTTGTTCGCACTGATGTGGGCAGCAGTTGCCGGTGCGCAGGATCAACAATCGATTTCGGATGCGGAGATGGCGCTGGGCTATTATCAGCCGTTGGCCGAGCAGGGGGAGCCCTATGCTCAGCTGACCATCGGTGAGATCTACATGGAGGGTGCCGGGGTCGAGCAGGATCTGATTCAGGCATACGCCTGGTTTGCGGTTGCGCTCCACCAGGGGGTCGATGAGGCCGAAGCGATCATCGATCATCTGTTGAGCAAGTTGAGTGCCGATGACCAGGCTCAGGCCAAGGCGATGGCGGCTCAGTACATTGAGCGCTACAGTCAGTAGTTGCTACTGGCATTATCCCCATGACAGAGCCGTTGAGCTATCGTGCCGGTGTTCGCGCCAGTTACTGTGTTCGACGCAAGTTAAGGCTGGATGCCACCACGCTGCGGTATCTGCGCAACCATTCGGATCATCTGCCGCAACTCAATCTCGAGTGTCAGCAGCAGCTGGGTTTTAATCGGCTCTGGCTGTCCGATACCCTATTGTGGCTTGAGTACGATGCGGGCTATCTGCGGCTGGATACGCTGCTATCGTTGCTGGATCGGGCCAGGGTTGAGCTAGCATCGAACCGGTGGTCTCGAATGCGGCGAGATTGGTATCGTTATCAGGATGCCAATATTCACGACAATGCGCGTAACACCGACAGTAGTTGCTGCAGTCAGTCACCGTTGCGACATCGGTAACCCTTCGGTCGCCGTATTCCCTTCCGTAAGATCATATAATCCACATTATTTTTGTGTTCAATTTGGCGTATACTGCCGCTCTTAAATTTGAGTGGGTTGGCATAAGTTTGGTCGGGTCGATATCAATTTGATGCGGGTCAAGGGCGGCGGCGGTTGAGTTTGCTACTGTGCGCGGCCAGATGATCGGTTCCGGCCGATCTTTGTTATATTTTTTCAAAATTCGCAGTGATAGCGGTTTTAAACGTTACAGGTGTCGTTATGGAATTGGTCTGTCCGGCGGGAAACTACCCGTCTTTGAAAGCCGCCGTGGACAGCGGTGCGGATGCGGTATATATCGGTTTTAAAGATGATACCAATGCCCGCCATTTTGCCGGTCTGAATTTTAACGATAAGAAAGCGCACCGGGCGCTGGATTATGCCCGTGATCGCGGCGTTAAGGTGTTTGTGGCGGTTAATACCTACCCCCAGCCCAGTGGCTGGGAGCGCTGGAAAAACGCCGTCGATCTGGCGGCCGATCTGGGAGTGAACGCGCTGATCGCCGCCGATATGGGGGTGTTGGGATACGCGGCTGATAAGCATCCTGAGCTGGG
>JBFFKD010000549.1:0-1764 GCA_041555595.1 Motiliproteus sp. | reverse complement strand
CGATACGCTGGGCGAGTCCTTCCACGATCACAGTTTTACCAACGCCGGCTTCGCCAATGATGGCGGGATTGTTTTTCTTTCGGCGGGATAGGGTTTGAATGATCTGGCCAATCTCCTCTTCGCGACCGATCACTGGATCCAGCTCACCCAGGCGGGCCATTTCGGTGAGGTCCCGAGTGAATCTTGACAGTGTATCGGCTTCATTTTCAGACTCTTCACTGTCGATCTTTTGGTTGTGGTGGAGTTTTTTGAGGGCCGCTAGGGCTTGCTGATGGTTCACCCCAATATGTTTTAGACATTCCGCCGTATGTCCTGATTGGGGATCAAAGAGAGCTAGAAACAGGGTGCCGGTAGAGATAAACGTATCCTCCAGCCGTTGACTCTCTTCGTAGGCCACTCGAAACATATCCTCAAGTTCTTGGGATCCGAGCAGTTGCGGCAGTTTTGATTCGACGGGGAGTGGGTATTGTTGATAAATTTCGCCTTTCAAACGGCCGATCGCCTCCATCAGGTTGGGAACCAGTTGCTTGAGCACTTTGACCGCGTCGGAATCCGGTTGTGATAACAATGCCAGCAAGATGAAGTCTGGGGTCAGCACATTTTGCTTCAGCCCGGCCATCTCGCCGATAGCCAGCTCGATGGTATGGCGAACTTTTTTAGTGCTCTGCTCAATATAGTTTTGGATCATCATGACCCGCTCCCTCTTGCATCGCTGTCAGGGCTGTATTCTGGCGTGAAGTCTGTCCCGTTGTTCCAAGGTGCCTAGGCACAGCATCAAGCCTGGCAACGTAATGCCCAGATTGGCATCGAGGTCTGGGCACGCGATGCAAAACATCAGGTCGCGATCGTTGGCGCACCTGTGGCCAGCTGTCTGTCTGTGAAGGCGCCATAACCCTGATCTAACCCCTTTCTAAAATCACCTCCATATCAACCGAGCAGGGCTGAGTGATATCGCCGCAGTCGAGCATCGATCCAGCATCAAGGTGAATGACACAGCCACCCGGACGCTGGGCGTGAGGGTATGCCTACCTAGATAGAATAGTCTAGGAGAGGCTGAGCGTTAGAGCTGACGCAACGGTTGGATTAAGGCTGCTATCAATCTAATAAGAGCGTCCGTGTTGTTGGCTTCTGCATCGCTATAGAGGCGAGCTCTGCCCCGTTGATATCCTATCCTTTTGATTAGACCTCTAAATATTAGTCTTGTAATGAAAGACGTTAGCCAATATTCTTAATTAAACGTTTATTTAACTTAAGCTGGGGTGTGTTGATGCCGAAGGTTGGGATGCTGGAAATTCGAAAACCCCAGCTGATCGACGCCACGATGGAGGCTATTCATGCGGTGGGCCTGCATAAGGCCAGTGTTGTCATGATTAGCCGCTATGCGGGTGTATCGCCGGCGATCATCAATCATTACTTTGGTGGTAAAGAGGAGCTGCTCGAAGCAACCATGCGTGCGGTACTGCGTGATCTGTCCGTTGCCGTCCAGCGGCAGTTAGCTCAAGTTGCCCCCGATGATGTCGTCGGACGCATCGTTGCCATCGTCGCAGGTAATTTCGACTCTAATCAAGTTGACCCTAAAGTGGCCAAAACCTGGCTGACTTTCTGGTCGTATGCCATGCACAAGCCGGCATTGCATCGGCTGCAACGGGTTAACGAACAGCGGCTGTTGTCGCATCTGCGTTATGAATTGAAACAGGTGGTCGACGCCAAAGAAGCCCGCTTTATTGCCGAAGGGGTGGCCGCATTGATCGATGGCATCTGGCT
>JBFFKD010000548.1:0-1777 GCA_041555595.1 Motiliproteus sp. | reverse complement strand
GGTATCGCGCCGGATCAGGTTAACGAAGTTATCCTGGGCCAGGTATTGACCGCCGGTTGTGGTCAAAACCCTGCCCGTCAGGCTTCCATCAATGCTGGCCTGCCGGTCACCACCTCAGCACTGACCATCAACAAGGTCTGTGGTTCGGGCCTGAAGACTGTCCATATGGCGGCTCAATCGATCATGCTGGGTGATGCCGATATCGTTATCGCTGGCGGTCAAGAGAGCATGAGCCAGTCAGGCCACTACCTGCCTAACTCGCGCAACGGCCAGAAGATGGGCAACTGGGGCATGGTCGACACCATGGTCAACGATGGTCTGTGGGATGCGTTCAACGATTACCACATGGGTATCACCACCGAGAATATCGTAGAAAAATATGGTTTCAGCCGTGAAGAGCAGGACGCCTTCGCTGCCGCGTCGCAAAATAAAGCCGAAGCCGCTCAGGCAGCCAACCGCTTTGATGACGAGATCATCCCGGTTGTGATGCCACAGCGCAAAGGCGATCCGATCGTATTTGATCGCGACGAACAGCCGCGCGCTGGCGTCACCGCCGAGGCCCTGAGCAAGCTACGCCCAGCCTTCAAGCGTGACGGCACTGTAACGGCTGCCAACTCTTCAACCATCAACGATGGCGCTGCAGCAGTAATCCTGTGTAGCGCAGAGAAAGCCAAAGAGCTGGGACTGGAGCCGTTGGCCACCATCAAGGCATACGCCACTGCCGGCGTTGATCCGTCAATCATGGGCACCGGCCCCATCTGCGCCACCCAGAATACGCTTGAGAAAGCAGGCTGGAGCGTCGACGATCTTGACCTGATCGAAGCCAACGAAGCCTTCGCCGCACAAGCGATGTCGGTCAACAAAGATCTGGGCTGGGATACCGCCAAGGTCAACGTTAACGGCGGCGCTATCGCACTGGGCCACCCGATCGGCGCATCCGGTTGTCGAGTACTGGTTTCCCTGCTGCACGAAATGGTCAAGCGCGACGCCAAGAAAGGTCTGGCCACACTTTGTATCGGTGGCGGCATGGGTATCGCACTGGCAGTAGAACGCTAAGCTCTACGCCTAACGCAAGATCAACAAAGGAGCCTTATGGCTCCTTTTTTATTGCTTGATTGAACCATTAGAAATAGGCCTGCATACCGCTGATCAGATCGAGTCGAACCGGCACTACCGCAAAACCATGCGAGACCTCCCGTCGCAGCTGGAGTTGGTCGCTCTCCAGGGCGTCCAGCACCCCCTCCATCCGCCGACCATTATGGGTAGTCAATTTCAATGGTGCGCCGAGTAAACCCGCCAGCTGGCGTGGTGTTATCGGCTTATAAGAGGGCTGATAAGCAACCGTATCATCAAGCTGACGCTTTATCTGCGTCTCACTTAACGGCGAAGGGGCCGCTTCAGCCTCGATCGAAGCGATCATGTCACCACGACTTCGGGTAGAGGACTGTTCGCTATCGACACTCCGCTCCAAAATGGCGGTAACCGGAGCGGCGGCCAGCTGATTAGCGGTCGGTTGCCAAAACATAGGATGGAGCACGTTACCGGATTGATTCAGCCCCAACTGCAAGCTGAACTTACCCCAACCTGCCGAGGACGGAGTCAGCTCAGCCAAGCGGATCGCATAGGGGGCCGATAGCTGGAGTTTGAGCTGCACCGGTAGAAACAGGTAATCCTGGTACGCCAGCTCCAACTCGATCGGTACGACCCAACCCTGCTGCAACAAACCGTGCTTAACCACCTTACTCTGACGGGCGACATAACTCCCCTGCACCAATCC
>JBFFKD010000547.1:0-1828 GCA_041555595.1 Motiliproteus sp. | reverse complement strand
GCTGAAAACAGCTGTTAATCAGGCTGTGGTGGCTTCTAAACGACGAGTTTCACGGTCAACACCAACGCGGCAACCGTACACCGAAACCTCTCCTTTCCAACGCATCCAGGTAATAAACTGCTGGACTGCTTTGAGCTGCTTAGACAACATGGACGGACGCTCCTGCTCCGCCTGATCAAAAGCCCCCATCGCCATCAGGTCACGGGTAATCCGACGATCATCGGCAGCAATACCTGTAAAAACCATGTTGGTGTTGAATCGCATCACACTCTCTCCGCAATAGACTAAAGTCGCAATGATACAAGCCAATTTTGCAGCGCACAATGACATCTGACTAACTTATGATCTAGAGCAGGATTTCAATACCGATCTTGGCTACGACCTGTTTAGCCAACCTCAGCAGTAAAGCTCCACCACAGCCCCCCTCACACCACCATATCGATCTGCTGAACAGTACCAACACCACCAGTTTCATTTAGATAGATACCACTCTGGCGCACCCTTCCCTGCTGCTGGTTAGCGGTATCTTTTAACTCGAACGGCGTATCTGTTGAGCCCAGATAGATTGCACCTATGTTACGGTCCAGCAGCGATTCCAATCGATCTCCACCATCACTCTTGCTCCAGATCCGCAGATCACCAAATATCTCATCGGCCTCGTCGATAAAGCCGTTATCGTCGTTGTCGTACTGGCTTAGATCGGCAAAGCCATTGCCACTGAGCGCTCCGAACAGCTCGGTACCATCGTTGATCAGTCCATCTTCATTTTGATCCCTAGCCAGTAAGCCGCCATCACCGTCAACGAAACTAATCCAGTCCAGCTCACCATCGGCATCAAGATCAAATTCATATTTGTCGTCGGTCAGTTCGGCCGCACTGCCGTTAAAGTTGATCACCAGTGGGTCTTTAAACTCCATCATCTCGGTGCGCTGGTACTGACGAACCGACTCATAGCTGCGTGACATCTCCAAATTAAGATTAAAATCGATCATTTCGCCATCACGGGTACGCACCTGCCCGCAAGCAGAAAACGAGCTGCACTCGGTCTCCTTATAGTATTCCGACACCTGGACATGGACCTCAACCATCGGCCGGATTGGCGATGATCCGTTAGGGCTAAACCGTATCACCGGCACCGAACTACCATTGGTCGAATCAGCTTGATCTGGTGACTGCATTGAGTCGGCAGAATCGGTCGAGGCCCGATCGGAACTGACAGGCGGCAGCAGTTGGTGACTGCGTCCCGACAACGCATCGAATAATGCCTGGAACAGGCGAATTGAACTGTTCATCGACGAGTACCACCCTTCCACCATCGAACCATTTAACGAATTCGCGCCTGACACTTGCTTCGGAGTGACGCCAGCCAATCTAAAATGACTGCTATTATCTGGACCCAGTCCTATGAATTGGGCTAAATAGGGCTGGATCGAAGCCACCTTACTAGCGGTCGATAGATGATCCAACGCACTCATCACACCCGCACCCTTATTGCCTTGATCGCTGTATCCCGACCAGCGCTGCATCATCCGCCCTGGCGGAATCACCAGCGCTTGAAGCTCCTTTAGAAACAGTTGATGCGAAGTTTGCTGTTGCTTAACTTCACTTTTTTGATGACTGGCCGCTAATTCAATAGTGCTGCTATCGATAATCATAATTACCTCGATTCTCTCTCAGAGAGATAAAAAAACAGGTCGTTGACATACGCTGAACCAAACCGGGCCGAATCGATACTCAATCGCCCAACCCTTTTTACAGGCCGTAGAAGTCCCAGCCTCCGCAATTAAATTCCGGCGGCAAAATCATTCCTACCCGTTGCCGCTGCATT
>JBFFKD010000546.1:0-1857 GCA_041555595.1 Motiliproteus sp. | reverse complement strand
TGATCGATCCCGATCTGATCGTACTTGGCGGTGGTTTATCCAATATCCAACGGCTCTACAACGAGATCCCCCGGCGCTGGGGGCAGTATGTTTTCTCTGACCGGGTCAACACCCAACTTGCTGCCGCCCAGCATGGCGATGCCAGTGGTGTGCGTGGGGCGGCTTGGCTTTAATAAGCAGACCCGGCTCCAGCCCATTGATCAATTTCTGACTCCAAAATAACTCGACCAATCGCCTGACGCTATCGCTATCGCTAGCCGCTCGAGTCGTCGGCGTGAAAGCAGCCGCCGTGCCGTCAAGCACAACAGCCTCTACTCAGATAAAGTGGAGCGATTGTGATTGACCGCAATTCAGAATAAATTGCCTAGCAAGCACTAAACAGCTCAGCTGTCTCAACATAGGCTCTTGTTTCTTAACCAGAGCTGCCGATAATGACCAGACATCACTGACATACGGAAAACTGATGAGCCAGCCACAACCGACCTTCCATCAAGACAACGACCATAAAGACAGCACCCTGCTCTACGGCGGTGCCCTGATACTGTTAATTCTGGGTTTTGTGCTGGCCTACCAGTTTGTCGAGCCGGCACCGCCCAAACAGCTTCGTATATCGACCGGGTCACCACATAACGCTTACTTCCAATACGCCAGCCAATACGCCGAGATCCTAACGCAACAGGGCATTACACTGCAGGTCGATAGATCGGCCGGTTCGGTTGAAAACCTGCAGCGATTAGCCGACCGTGAAACCGATATCGCACTGGTACAGGGCGGTATCGAGCATCCCGCTAGCGATCAGTTCCGCTCGCTGGGCAGCCTCTATTTCGAACCGCTGTGGCTGTTTTATCGCAAGCCACTCGGATTGACTCAGTTGACAGGTCTGTCGGGAAAACGCGTTGCTATCGGCGCCGAGGGCAGTGGTACCCGCGCAGTAGCACTTCAGTTGCTGCACGACAACGGCATAGTGATGCCGACAGTCTCGAAGCCGGAGGCCGAATCTACATCACAGCAAAACTCAACCCAACTGTTGCCGATCAGCGGTCAGCCCGCCGTCAACGCCCTGACCAGCGGCGATATCGACGCGCTGTTTCTGGTCACCAGCCCTACCTCCGAATTGATCCAGCAGCTGATCAACCACCCCGACATTGAACTACTTAGCTTTTCCCGCGCCGATGCCTACCAGCGCCAACACCGTTTTCTGTCTAGCGTGACCCTGCCCGAAGGGGTGTTCGACCTGGCTAAAAACATTCCGAATCGACCGATCCAACTGCTAGCACCGACCGCAAATCTGGTCGTCCGCGATGATTTTCATCCGGCTCTGACCGTACTGCTGCTCCAGGCAGCCAGCCAGACCCACGGCCAAGGCGGCATGTTCGAGCAACCCAGTCAGTTCCCGTCCGCGCACTTTACCAATTTCGAACTCAACTCAGACGCCGAACGCTATCACCGCGCCGGCCCACCCTTCCTGCAACGCTACCTACCTTTTTGGGCCGCCAATCTAATCGACCGACTGATCATTATGCTGGTGCCGATCATCACCCTGATGATCCCGCTGACCAAGATACTGCCGCCGACCTACCGCTGGCGTATCCGCTCACGTATCTACCGCTGGTACGGTCAGCTTCGTGAGCTTGATTTCCGCACCGAGCAGGTCACTGATGCGATCCAGGCACAGACGCTGCTAGATGAACTGGCCTGTATCGAATACGACGTGATGCAGGTACCCGTGCCGAAATCCTACGCCGAGAATCAATACAATCTGCGCTTACACCTACGCCTGATCCGTGAGCGACTGGAGCGTAAGCTGATCGAAACCGGGCCCCATCCCGGCAGCCAATAAACCCAGAGGGAGAGCCT
>JBFFKD010000545.1:0-1879 GCA_041555595.1 Motiliproteus sp. | reverse complement strand
GGCGCCACCGGTCGCTGCGTACCACTGCTAACGCAATACTTGATAGACCTGGCAACCGCCGATGACAACGAAGCTGATAACTGCTGCAAAGAGGGCGGTTGTGACTGCTAATCAGAGCCTGCCAAGACTGATTAAAGGTTAGTCGCAATGCCCCGCAGCGATTTCTACATCTTGCCGTCGGATGATTCGGATACCCGCCGCCGCTTTCTGTGCAAAGTATTAGAGAAAGCGCACGGCCTGGGTCACCGGATCTATATCCGCGTTGCCGATGAAACCGCTGCCCGCCAACTGGACGAACTGCTGTGGGATTACCGCAGCGACGCTTTCCTACCGCACAGCTTGATCGCTGAAGGGCTTCAATCGCCGATCGAAATCGGCTACGGTGACAGCCTACCCGAGCACCGCGAGGTCTACGTCAACATGGAGCTCGAAGCCAACGAGCTGTCGCTGAGTTTCGAACGGATCATTGAGGTGGTTATCCAGCAGGACGACATCCTCCAATCCAGCCGCAACAACTATCGCCAATACCAGCAGCGCGGCTACGAGATCCATATGAACGACATGCGACGTAAAGACTAACCAGGCTGGTTTTCAGCAATCACATTTAAGCCTCTACCGATATACACCCACCTCTGTTGGCTGTGTATAATCGTCCGATTCGCCCGCAGGTTTAAGTTAGATTCGCGCCTGCCCGGCCAACCCTTTTGACAGTTGATTAACGAGTCCGATAGACAGCTATGGATAAGACCTACCAACCCGATGCAATCGAACGTTCCTGGTACCAGAGATGGGAGCAGCAAGGCCACTTCAAACCTTCTGGCGAGGGTGAATCCTACTGCATCATGATTCCGCCGCCGAACGTCACCGGCAGCCTGCATATGGGGCATGGTTTCAACAACGCCATCATGGACTGCCTGACCCGCTACCGACGGATGCAAGGCCGCAACACCTTATGGCAGCCGGGCTGTGATCACGCGGGTATCGCCACCCAGATGGTGGTAGAACGCCAGCTGGGCGCGCAGGGCGTCAGCCGCCACGACCTGGGGCGCAAGCCGTTTATCGACAAGATCTGGGAATGGAAAGAGGAGTCCGGCGGCACCATCACCAACCAGATCCGCCGCCTCGGCTCATCGGTCGATTGGTCACGTGAGCGCTTCACCATGGACGACGGCATGAGCGAGGCAGTCAAAGAAGCCTTCGTTCGTCTGCACCAAGACGGTCTGATCTACCGCGGCAAACGACTGGTTAACTGGGATCCAAAACTGCACACCGCCATCTCCGATCTTGAAGTTGAGAACATCGACGAGAAGGGATTCCTGTGGCACCTTCGTTATCCTCTAGCCGATGGTGTTAAAACCGCCGAAGGGCTGGATTACTTGGTCGTTGCCACCACCCGTCCCGAAACGATGCTGGGCGACTCAGCCGTTGCGGTACACCCTGAAGACGAGCGTTACCAAGCTCTGATCGGCAAAGAGATTCTGCTGCCGCTGGTCAATCGTCGCATTCCGATCGTCGCCGACGACTATGTCGATCGCGAGTTCGGCACCGGCTGTGTCAAGATCACCCCGGCCCACGATTTTAACGATTACGAGATGGGCAAACGCCACAACTTGCCGCTGATCAACATCCTCGACCGCGATGCCGCCATTCTGGCCAGCGGACAGGTATTCAACATCGACGGCAGCCTCAACAATGACTACGACGCACCCCTACCCGCCGAGTACGCTGGCCTGGATCGTTTCGACGCCCGTAAACTGGTGGTTGAACAGTTCGAACAACAGGGCCTGCTGGAAAAAATCGACGATCACGCGCTAAAGACCCCACGTGGAGATCGCTCAGGTGTCGTTATAGAGCCCTGGCTGACCGATCAGTGGTACGT
>JBFFKD010000544.1:0-1886 GCA_041555595.1 Motiliproteus sp. | reverse complement strand
TTGGGCGCTGGTGCATCAAGCCTGCTGGGACAATATCTGCGATTACCCAACAACAGTTTACGAACGCTGGTCGGCTGCGGTACTGCCGCGGCAATCGCGGCGGCATTTAACACCCCGATTGCCGGAATTATTTTCGCGATGGAGGTGGTGATGATGGAGTACACCGTCGCCGGTTTTATTCCGGTGATGATCGCGGCGATCACCTCGACCCTGCTTCTCCAGGTCGTGCTCGGCGACCACGTAGCCTTCGATGTTCCGGCGCTGCAGATTCAAACGTTACAAGAAGTCCCCTTTATTATCCTACTGGGGTTGGTGGTTGGTTTACTGGCGGTTCTATTTAGCAAATTATTAACCAGTACCGCCCGCTGGCAGAAACCGTCACTCTTTATCCGACTTCAGATCGCCGGTGTGCTGACCGGTATCGCCGCCTTGCTGCTGCCACAGGTCATGGGCATAGGCTACGACAGCGTCAACAGTGCGCTGTCAGGTCAGGGAACGCTCGGGTTTCTGGTCGCGCTGGCGCTCGTCAAACTGGTGGTCACTGCGTTGGCGATCGGGCTGGGAGTACCGGTGGGGCTGATCGGACCAACGCTGTTTATCGGTGCCACAGCCGGTGCTGCGATCGGCATCTTAGGTATCGCTGCCGTCGATCTACCGGTGTCGGAGCAGGGTCTATATGCGATGCTGGGAATGGGCGCTATGATGGCAGCAACGCTACAAGCCCCGCTGGCAGCGCTACTGGCACTATTGGAACTAACCCTTAACGCCAACATTATTCTGCCCGGAGCACTGGCAATCATTACCGCCACGCTGACCTACCGTTATTTCTGTCGCCAGGGATCGGTTTTTCAGGCGCTATTGATCAACAAAGGACTGGACTGGCGCCGAGCTCCGCTGGAACGTTTTTTAGAACGCACCTCGGCGCTGTCGTTAATGCAGCCTCTGCCACCGCAAAGTCCGCGTCTTATTAGCCTGTTACAGGCCAAACAACTGGTTGCCAGCGACCAACGGTGGCTGTTAATAGAGCAAGATAACCAACTCAGAGCGATTATCGCCCGTGCCGACCTGGCGCTGTACCTGCAGCAGTTTGACAAACAAGCTCCAACAGTCGATTCGGTGCAGATCGACCTGATATCGATTCCGGCACTGCGCCACGATCTGACCCGTATCGATGCCCAAGCCACCCTGCACGAGGTACTGGAGCAGCTCAACGCGAACAACCGTGATGCGCTCTGGCTGCACGATGACAGTGATCGGCCGATTGGACTGCTATTGCGTGACACCATCAACTACCACTTCAGCCACGATAAAAGCCTATGACACTGCACGGCCTCTATGCCATCACCGATGCTCACCTGACTCCCGATCCCAGCCTGATCAGTCAGGTCGAGGCGGCACTTAAAGGCGGTGCCCGCGTGATCCAGTATCGCGATAAATCCGACGATCAAAGCAAGCGGTTTCGACAAGCGAGCGCCCTAGTCGCACTCTGTAATCGTTACCAGCGACCGTTGCTGATCAACGACGATCCGCAGCTGGCACTCGACTGCGGTGCAGAAGGCGTCCACCTGGGGCAAAGCGACGCGGGTCTAGAACAAGCCCGTGCCCTACTGGGTCCGCAGGCGATCATCGGCATCACTTGTCACGATTCGCTGGCACTGGCGAAAAACGCGCAGCGACAGGGCGCCGATTATGTCGCCTTCGGTGCATTCTTTGCTTCAAGCTCCAAACCCGGTGCCCAATCGGCCCCTCTGGCACTGCTACAGCAGGCGCACGATCAGCTCGACATTCCGATAGTAGCCATCGGCGGTATCAGCGTGGATAATGCGGCTCAACTCATTAGCCGCGGTGCGGATATGATCGCAGTCATTGGCGATCTGTTTTCTGCT
>JBFFKD010000543.1:0-1896 GCA_041555595.1 Motiliproteus sp. | reverse complement strand
GCAATTGCTATGACTTTGATCTGCTTAACCATCTTGACGCTACCTACTCGTACGCGTTGTTTATTGAGCGTTACAGCTGCTGCGTTACAAACGACAACATCTGGTCGGCCGTTGAGATCACCTTGGAGTTCATCTCAAACGCACGCTGGGTCGAGATCATATTAACCAGCTCTTCGACCGAGTTAACGTTGGAGTTTTCCAGTGCTCCCTGAATGGTGGCACCAAAGGCCTCCGAGGCTGGATTGCCCGTGATTGGCGCGCCACTGGAGACTGTTTCCTGATACAGATTGCCCCCCATCGCTTGCAGACCCGACGGGTTAACAAAGTCCGCCATAGTGAGCTGGCCGATAGGCGTGGCGACGGTGCTATTGCCTTGAGTCGCCGAGACCTGGCCATCGTTACCAATGGTCAGCGTCAGCGTATCGGCCGGAACATTAATCTGCGGATCCAGCTGGTAGCCCTGGGCGTTGACAATCTGACCGGTCGAATTGAGCTGGAATCGACCACTACGGGTATAGGCGGTCTCACCGCTGGGTAACGCTATCTGAAAGAAGCCTCGCCCTTCGATCGCTAAATCCAAGCTCTGGTTGGTGACATTAAGCGTGCCCTGAGTGAACATCTTCTCAGTGCCGACGGTACGAACACCGGTACCCAACTGCAATCCCGATGGCAATTCAGTGCCTTCGGCCGACTGCGCTCCCGGCTGACGCTGGATCTGATAGACCAGATCCTCGAAGGTCGCCCGATCCCGCTTAAAGCCATCGGTACTGATGTTGGCCAGGTTGTTCGATACCACCCGCAACGCCGTGTCTTGTGCGCTCAGGCCAGTCTTTGCAACAAATAAAGCACCGTTCATTAGCTGTATTCCCCTTCACCGCGGTTATCTACCGCGACTATCCATATGTTGTCTATCGCTACCGTTCGCCTGCAGGCAGGCTGCTAGATATTGCCGCTATTGACTAACCTAGATTCTGCATAATTTTGGCCGCCGCATCGGCATTCTCTTTGGCGTTCTTCATCATCTTGATATTCATCTCGAACCGACGCGACAGATCGATGATCGATGTCAGCTCGTTGACCGCATTAACGTTGCTGGACTCAACATGACCCGACTGCAACCGCACCAACGGATCAAGCGGTGCCTGTTCGCCATTTTTAAGTCGCATCAGGCCATCGGAACTTTTGGTCAGGTCACGACCCTCAGGATTAACCAACTTGATCCGGTCGACCACTGCCAGGGTATCAGCCTGATCGCCCAGCACCCGCACCGTGATCGTACCATCAGCGCCGATATCGACCTTGGAGCTGGGCGGCAACTGGATAGGACCGCCTTCGCCGATCACCGGCAAACCTCTGCCTGTCCTGAGCATGCCATTGACATCGACTTGCAACTCACCGGCACGGGTATAGCCCTCGCTACCATCATTCGACTGCACCGCGATCCAGCCACTCGCCTGAATCGCCACATCCAGATCACGACCGGTATGGCTGGCGACACCTTCGGACAAGTCAGTCGCCGGACGCTCGGTCATAGCGTAAGCCCTGGACGCGTAGCCCTCGCCGATCACAGACATGGCGCGGGCTTGCGCCAGATCCGCTTTAAAACCGGTGGTAGTGGCGTTGGCCAGGTTGTTAGCATGGGCGGTCTGCGCCAGCATGGTCTGGGTGGCACCGGTCATCGATAGATAAAGCAGCTTGTCCAAAACAGTAATCCTCTGTCTGTATTCGGTGATAGGCGGCAAAAAGCAGCCTTTCACGTCGATATAACAGAGAACAATGCAACATGGATGCCAGTTTCCTACAGACGTAAAAAAGCACGGTTCGAACAGAGTCGATCCGTGCTTTTAATGTGACAAGATCGCCGGGGAGCCCGGCTTCTACAACGGAGCCCCCTTG
>JBFFKD010000542.1:0-1910 GCA_041555595.1 Motiliproteus sp. | reverse complement strand
GCGCAAAAAAATCGAACCGGACACCGGCAACAAGGCCGCCGCATCACAAGCCAGCCCCTCGACAACCCAGGCATCAACCGCGCCTGAGCCTACCAGCACCGACCCATCCACGATGGCTCCAGCCAGCTCAGCGACGGAATCACAATGAGTCAGCTCGAAGCCAAGCACCTCGCCAAAGCCTATAACCGCCGCCAGGTGGTCAAAGATGTCTCTATCTCAATCAGCCAGGGCCAAGTCGTCGGATTGCTCGGCCCCAACGGTGCAGGTAAAACCACCTGCTTTTACATGATCGTCGGATTAGTGCCGTCCGATCATGGCCAGGTATTGATCGACGGTGAAGACATCACCCGACTGCCGATGCATGGACGCGCTCGCAAAGGCGTCGGCTACCTGCCACAGGAGGCATCGATTTTTCGTAAACTCAGCGTTCACGACAATATCATGGCGATTCTAGAGACCCGCAAAGAACTCGATAACCGCCAGCGTCAACAAACCCTGGAAACACTGCTCGATGAGTTCCATATCCAGCATATTCGAGACAGCCTGGGCATGAGCCTATCAGGTGGTGAGCGACGCCGAGTAGAGATCGCCCGAGCATTGGCGACCGATCCGGCCTTCATCTTGCTTGATGAGCCTTTTGCCGGGGTAGACCCGATTTCAGTCAACGACATCAAGCAGATTGTCGCCCACCTGAAAGACCGCGGTATCGGCGTACTGATCACCGATCACAACGTCCGCGAGACTCTCGACATCTGCGAACACGCTTATATCGTCAACGATGGCTACCTACTGGCCGAAGGCACACCCGAAGAGATCCTAGCGGATGAGCAGGTCAAAGCGGTCTACCTAGGCGACCAGTTCCAGCTATGATGTTAACTCTAAATAGTGACCCTCGTTTTACTGCGATAGATCGAGAGTTAAATTACTAAAAACTCGAAGGTGAAAACCGTTGGGGTTTAAAAAATTCATGCTAATATCGTGCCCACACTAGGTTACGGTCTCGTAGCTATCAGATGACCAATATCGAGACCCGGATCAACGCCAGCCTGACTTGAACCAAGGTACCTTAACGATTCAATGAAACCCTCTCTTCAGCTCAAGATCAGTCAGCAGTTAACGATGACGCCGCAGCTTCAGCAGGCGATCCGACTGCTGCAACTGTCGACCCTGGATTTACAACAAGAGATACAGCATACGCTGGATTCAAATCCAATGCTGGAAACGGCTGACGAGATACCGATCAGCGAAGCTGAACTCTCCAGCGCCTCTACCAACAGTCAAAGCGAACAAGTCAGCAGCAGCGACAGCTCCGACCAAGACAACGCGCAGAATCAACAAAACACTCCGGACGAAACAGCCCTCAACGAAGATTGGAATGAACATATCCCGGTCGAATTGGCCACTGACAGCAACTGGGACGACACTTACCAATCAGCCACGTTATCGAGTGGTAGCGGCAGCAGCAATAACGACTTTGACGGAATGGAGTTTGAGTCGCCCGATCGTTCCGACGAGACCCTCAATGACCACCTGCTGTGGCAACTCAACCTGACCCCAATGAGCGATCTCGATCGGTTTATCGCTGAGACTCTGATCGACGGCATCGATCCACAAGGCTATCTTCGAACCTCGGTCGAAGAGGTACTGGCTAACTCAACGCTTCAACAGCTAAACCTCACCGAAGAGCAACGCCCCGAAACCGAAGAGATCGAAGCTGTACTCCACCGGATCCAGCAGTTTGACCCTCCCGGCGTCGCTGCCCGCGACCTACGCGAGTGCCTGCTGATCCAGCTTGATCAGCTGCCGCTGCCACAAGAACCGCTACAGCGCAGTCGCCACCTACAAGCGCGGCAACTGGTCAACCAGCACTTAGCCTTGCTTGGCAGCCGTGACTTCAAACAACTGATGCG
>JBFFKD010000541.1:0-1925 GCA_041555595.1 Motiliproteus sp. | reverse complement strand
GGTCTGGCCGCCAGCGGTGCCGAGGCCAAGTCGGCGGTGGCCGATGGCAGGGTGCGGGTCAACGGAGAGGTCGAGACCCGTAAACGTAAAAAAATTATCAGCGGTGATGTGATCGAGTTTGGCGACGACAAGATCCGGATACGGCTGGCCTAGCAGCCACCAGACGATTTATACGTTGGCATAAAGCGTTGGTTGCTGATGATTGCTGGAATCAAACGTGGATGTTGATTGACTGACCTAGCGGTGAGCTGGGGTCCGCACTCGGCGGTTGTGGTAACAGTGATAGTGCGAGCTGGCCTTGCAGGTCGATCGACTGCTTCAGCATCCGTAGCGCGACTGTCTGCTGCAGGTTGGCATTGGATTGGCCGAGAGTGGAGGAAGGTGGTGTCGATAATGCTGCGGAAGATATCTCCATCATCGATCTCTCCTGTTTGTATCAGAAATTTTCATATTGCCTGTTTTTTGTACAGCACAGATTAGCATTGTTTGTGGTTAATTTAAATCGCCAGCCCTGCGCTGCAGAGTCCCGATAGCGGCGCTGTTAAGATAGAACGACAGTGGCTAGCCCTTGTCTAACACTGCTCTCGCCTGTGTTGCCCCTTGTTGACTCAGTAGACCGATATCGCAACAGCGTTGAGGCTCTGCTTATTCCAAAATCGATCTGCCCCTGGCTAGCCGGCATCGTTTCCCGATCCAGAGGAGAGCAGCGATGAAGACTCCTTTGAGCTATACACCGATCTGGGCTGGTTCCTGTTTTAAGACCCGCGCAGGACGTTATCTGATCAAGCTATTGGTGGCGATAACAGTTGTATTCACCGCGCTATTTACCGCGACAGCGATCGCGGCCAATGACGTTGCGATCGATAACCTTAATCGCGTCTTTAATCCGACCTTGAATACACCGCCTGTTGCTAAGGCTAGCGTCAACCCTGGTGCTCTTTCAACGGCGGTGCGCGGTATCGACATCGTGCAGCAGAACATCACCGGATCTTTGATCCGTTCCGACTGACGGCGGATCTGCGCGGGCTGTCAACCATCGCCTCAAGCGAGCTAGATATTACTGACGATCTGGCTCAGCAAGCTATCGACCGGATCTCTAAAACCTCTTATAGCCGCTGAGTTGAACGGCCAAGGTATCGTGACAAAAAGCGGGCTATCGCTATCGTGCATCATTGTTAGGCATGTAGCGAGCTAGGCCTGGCCGATTAGACCTCGCCTATGACGACCCGCTTTGTAGGCCAGGTTGATCCATTAATGGAACACACGTTCGCTGAACCGGGCGTGTTTGCTATGGCTCATCAACCTGCCAAACTGCACGCCGGTCAGATGAATCAACGTCTTGTGATCACCACCCTCTAGATAGACATCGCTGAGACCTTGCAGCGAATCATCGTAGATCGCGTTCATGTTATAGGCCTGGCCGAGCGCTGGTACTGCCCCGGGAGCACAATCTGAGAACATCTGATAAACCTGCTTCTCATTGACCAGGTGCATATCTAACTCCAGGTCATGTTCTAGTTTATGCAGAATCAGTTTGCGATCGGCCGGCAGAACTGCCATCAAGTGCCGACCTTCGTGGTCTTCCAGCACTACCGCCTTGGCGATCAGATTGGGCGCGATCTTGGCCGCTTTCGATGCCGCCATTGAACTGTTGGCCGGGGGATGCTTGATCGTGTCGTAATCGATGTTGTGTGCATCTAAATATGCACCCACTCGTGTTGCAATGCTCATCGGATAATCCTCCATGAAATTTTCTGTACTTGTTAAGTATACTCCCTGGTGGCTTCGGTTCACGGCGCTCATCAATGATTTGAATTCATCAATAGGCAGGGGAAGGTGCTGATATCTCCGGAGGAGTGTCGCAGCCGGACTGGCGGCGAGCGGTATTTTTTAGCGGCTTAGGGGTGGGCGCCTGCAGGGCAGTC
>JBFFKD010000540.1:0-1927 GCA_041555595.1 Motiliproteus sp. | reverse complement strand
TGCCCTAAAGTTGATATTCAGATCCCATTGATAACTAGGCCTTATCACAATACTGTAGGGCTGAATCAGATACTCTGATCTCAGGATGGAAAACATAAAGGAGCTTAACCTTGATCGACAATATCAACTCTATCTACCAAACAAACCTCGACAAGCAAGCTGCAAACTTCTCAGCACTATCGCCGCTAACCTTTATCGAGCGTGCCGCCAAGGTATACCCCAAACGCACCGCAATCGTGCATGGCGATACCCGCCGCAACTGGGAGCAGACTTACCAGCGTTGCCAACAGATGGCCAGCGCGCTGAGCAAACACGGCATCGGCAAAGGCGATACAGTCTCGCTGGTCGCCGCTAACATTCCCGAACATTTCGAATTGCACTTTTCGGTACCCATGTGCGGCGCAGTGCTCAATTCGATCAACACCCGCCTCGATGCAGAAAACTTTGCCTTTATCCTGGAACACGCCGAAGCCAAGGTGCTGTTTACCGATAAAGAGTTCAGCGAGATGGTCGGTCTGGCACTGGAAAAGCTGCCCAACAAGCCGCTGGTTATCGATATCGACGACATTTACTGGCAAGGCGGTGAGCTGATCGGCGATACCACCTATGAGGATTTTCTGAACACTGGCGAGCCAAGCTACGACTGGACGCTGCCTGGCGACGAATGGGATGCGATCACCCTTAATTACACCTCCGGTACTACCGGGGACCCTAAAGGCGTGGTTTACCATCACCGGGGCGCATACCTGAATGCGATCAGCAACACTCTGTCCTGGGGCATGCAGCAGCATCCAACCTATCTATGGACGTTACCGATGTTCCACTGCAACGGCTGGTGTTTCCCGTGGACGATTGCGGCGATGGCAGGTGTCAATGTGTGCCTGCGACATGTCCGGGCCGATGCGATCTACAACCTGATCAAGCAGGAACAGGTTGGCTATTTCTGCGGTGCCCCGATTGTTCTTAACATGCTAAACATGGCCGATGATGAGCTCAAAGCCGGTATCGAACACTCGGTGAAGGTCATGACCGCCGGTGCTCCGCCACCAGCAGCTGTGATCCAGGGTATGGAAGCATTGGGCTTTGAAGTGACCCACGTTTATGGGTTGACTGAAACCTATGGACCTTCGGTAGTTTGCGCCTGGCACGATGAGTGGAGCGAACAATCGGCAGAGCAACAAGCGAAACTAAAATCACGCCAGGGAGTCCGGGCACCGATGCTGGACGGCCTGATGGTTGCCGATCCAGTCACGCTCAAGCCAGTTCCGCAAGACGGCCAGACGATGGGCGAAATCTTTATGAGCGGTAACCTGGTGATGAAGGGCTACCTGAAGAATCCGGCAACGACGGATAAGGCGTTCGAAGGCGGTTGGTTCCACTCCGGTGATCTGGCTGTATGGCATCAGGATGGCTATATCGAAATCAAGGATCGCTCCAAAGACATCATCATCTCAGGTGGAGAGAATATCTCCAGCATTGAGATTGAGGACGCGCTGTACCGTCACCCCCTGGTACAGGAAGCGGCAGTGGTAGCGATGAATCACGAAAAATGGGGCGAAACCCCCTGCGCCTTCGTGACTCTAAAAGCAGGAGAATCCTGTAGCGAACAGGATATTATCGACTTTTGCCGTGAAAACATGGCACGCTTTAAAGCCCCCACCAAGGTGGTATTTGGCGAATTGCCAAAGACCTCAACCGGCAAGATTCGCAAGTTTGAGTTGCGCGATCAAGCCAACGGCAAAGCCACATCTGCCTAGCACCAAATTGACGGTAGCGTTCGAAAATCGGGCGCTACCGTTTGATTGATCCAGAGTGGCTGGTTAACCGATCAGCCGCCAACCAACCGTCGCTATCCAACTCGCACCCAGCAACAGACCTCTTCCCAGCCCCCCTACTCAACCCAGCCCAATTGGCACCGGATACCATC
>JBFFKD010000539.1:0-1938 GCA_041555595.1 Motiliproteus sp. | reverse complement strand
TGGGCGTTTACCATCGCTGCCAGCGACGTGAGTGGCGCCGTAGGGGGTGCCACCGGCCTCGGTGTGGATCAGCCCCGCTTCGCTGTAGGGCAGTCCCGCCAGGACCATGCCGTGGTGTAGCAGCGGAATCATCATGCTCAGCAGGGTGCTCTCCTGGCCGCCGTGCAGGCTACCGCTGGCGCTGAACACCCCAGCCGGTTTGTTGATCAGGGCGCCGTTCATCCACAGGCTGCTGGTACCGTCGATAAAATACTTCAGCGGTGCCGCCATGTTGCCGAACCGGGTGGGTGAGCCGAGCAGCAGTCCGGCGCAGTGGCGCAGATCTTGTTCGGTGCAGTACAGCGCGCCCTGTGTTGGGATGCCCGGCTGGCTGGCTTCACAATCGGGCGAGACCTCGGGCACCGTGCGCAGTCGTGCTTCGATGCCGCTTACCTCTTCGATCCCGCGTGCCATATGTTGTGCCATCTTGGCGGTGGCGCCGTGGCGGCTGTAGTACAGCACCAGCACATAGGGCGCTATTGTGGTTGCAGCGGTCATTAGATTAGATCCAGCACGTTTTCAGGTGGCCGTCCGATGACCGCAGTATCGCCTTTAATCGCGATAGGGCGTTCGATCAGTTTGGGAAATTGCACCATCGCATCGATCAGCGCATCATCGCTTAGCTCTGTGTCGCCCAGGTTGTTGTCTTTGAACTCCTGCTCTCCTTTACGCATCAGTGCCCGCGGTGCGATGTCGAGTTGTCCCAGTAGGGTGATCAGCTCGTCGCGACTGGGTGGATTATCCAGATACAACCGGATCTGCGGCTCAACCCCTTGCTCTTGCAGCAGTTGCAGTGTCTGTCGTGATTTGGAGCAGCGCGGGTTGTGGTAGAGGGTGACGCTCGCTTGGTCAGTCATAATGCCGATACCTCGAAGCTGGTTTAATTGAAATGGATGCGGCTATTCTAACCATTGCCAGCGGGCTAACAAGGTACGATTATTGTGGTTTATTCGATGGCAGTCATCGTGATGCGTTTAAAGTCGGTATTTTAAGCGATAGGGTTTAAGCGAAAGGCGTTAACCGAAAGGATTTAACCCGATGGCCGACGACTAGCCTCTTTAAAGAGGCGCTATCAAGCTAGCTAGGGATTAGTTAAAGGATCAATATGCGATCGCTATCACGTTTTTTGAATTATCAAACCTCGTCTGGGTTTGTTCGGCATATCGTGCAGCAGTTTAGGGCTAATCAAGGCGTTCTCAATGCGGCGGCTCTGACCTATACAACTCTGTTCGCGGTGGTGCCGATGATGACGGTGACCTATGCGATGCTGGCTTCAATCCCCTCATTTCAGGGGCTAGGGCCGCAGTTAGAGAGCATGATTTTTGATAATTTTGTCCCCAGCACCGGCGCGGCACTCAAAGAGTATCTGTCGGGGTTTGCCGGTCAGGCGCGCAATTTGACCGGGGTCGGTATCGGTATCCTGGTGGTGACCGCTTATCTTATGCTTAAGAGTATCGAGCGCGCTTTCAACCGGATCTGGCAGATACGTGAACCGCGTAAGGGGTTAGCCAGTTTTCTGTTGTATTGGGCGGTGTTGAGTCTGGGGCCGATGCTGCTGGGGCTGGGGCTGCTGTTGACCTCCTATATCACATCGTTACCGTTGATTAGCGATGCCACGGTGGTGCTCGGCGGTAAGGAGCGGTTGTTAGCGCTGCTGCCGCTGTTGTTCAGCGCTGCTGCGTTCACCTTGTTATACGCGGCAGTGCCTAATTGTCAGGTGCCCATCAGGCATGCCGTTGTTGGCGGTCTGATTGCGGCACTGCTGTTTGAGGCGGCGAAACGAGGCTTTGCCCTGTTTGTCAGTTTGTCGCCCTCGTACCAGTTGATCTACGGTGCTTTTGCGGCGGTGCCGCTGTTTCTGGTCTGGGTGTATATCTCCTGGATGATCGTGTTGCTTGG
>JBFFKD010000538.1:0-1941 GCA_041555595.1 Motiliproteus sp. | reverse complement strand
GCTGGTGCGCACCAAGCGCTGGAGAAGGTCATTCACTATAGCGATCGCGAAACCCGCGATCTGCAGGCGATCTACAGCCACATACAGACCGAACTCCAGAGTCAGCCAAATAGCATTGATCCGCCCCTGGGAGCGCAATACGACGGACCCACCAATAGTAGCGGCCTGTCATTTATCGAAAATCTGCAACGCCAGATCGATCAGCTCAAAGCGACAATCGAAACCCAGCAGCAGCAGCAGCAGAAACTGCAACAGCGTCTCGATAACAACGACCAAAAGCTATTTGAGCAACGCATCGTCAACCAGAAGCAACTGCAAGAACTGGAAGAGTTGAGGATACAACTCAAAGGCTAAGCAGGCTCTGCTCGGCAGTCAGTCCAAGTCGTGATGACTACCGTCGCAATAAGGCGCGTCCTCGGTCTGCTTGCACAGACACAACTTGCACTGCTGTTTACGATCGATACTGAAAGGTAGCGGCGTCAATCCGGTTCCCTTATGCGAGCCATCGCAGAACGGCTGATTGCTGGAACGTCCGCAGCGGCAATAGAAATAATCGCCCGCTTCCAGCTCCAGCATCACCGGCTTTCGACCCGCTATAATCACCTCTGCCTCTTTTGCCATAACTCCCCCGTTCGCTCTATCCACGCTTGGAACTAGTGTAGCTGTTGGGGGGGCTCGTTGATCAACTGCTGCAAATTGGCGATTCGCTCTTCACCGTTAGGGTGGCTGGCCAGAATATCGAGGCCACGGGTATCGGATAAACGTAAAATCTGCTGTTGAAAGCGTACCGCCCCCTGCGGATCGAATCCGGCCCGCCGCATCAATGCAAGCCCATACCGATCGGCATCCCGTTCCTGATCTCGACTGTAACCCGCCTTGATCGCTTCGTTGCCGGCGATCACCAGCAGACTGCTCATTGGAAAAATGAGATCGGCCACAGTGCCGAGCAGCTCGACCACAGTGTCCTGCTGCTTATCACTATCAAGCGCCTGATCCGACAACTGTTGCAGCTCGACATGACCGATCTCGTGCGCCAAGACAAACGCCATCGCTGCCTGGTCATAACCGATCAGATCGATCATTCCGGCATTCAACCTTATACCCTGCTGCTGTTGTTTATCCCTAACGGCGAACGCGTTAGGCGTTGGGTCGGCGACTATCCGTAAAGGGATCTCTTCAACGACTGCAGCTGTATCGCGCCGAGGGCGGGCTTGCAACAAACGCTGGTAACTGGTCTGGATCTGCTCACTCAGATCGTTCGGTATCATCGCCTTACCCTGATACCAAAGCACAGTCCCACCGTATCCCGGCGGGTGCCATAATGGCTGCGTTGGCGAACGACTACAGCCAACAACCAGTAGCGCGCACAACAACACAGCCGATCGTTTCAAGCAGCCTTCTCGTCCGGGCAGGCGATCTATCAATAAAGCCAAATGTCGATAAACAGAGCTGAGCACTACAGACCCTTACCGTTAAGACTCATACCAAAAGTAGGCAAGATACCACATTGCGCTATAACAGCCTGAAATAACCATATCGCATAAAAAACTAATCACAACCTAGGCATATAGATATACTGACCGATTCTATTCTCCCTCCCAAGCACGTTAGCAAAGGATTTCAGCATGGCCGCGCTCTACTCCGACAACTCGCTTTCTATCGGCAAAACGCCATTAGTTAAGATCAACAAAATTGGTAACGGCAACATCTGGGCAAAGACCGAGAGCCGGAATCCGGCCGGTTCGGTCAAGTGCCGGATCGGTGCCAATATGATCTGGCAGGCCGAGCAGGCCGGGACGCTGAAACCCGGCATGACCATTGTCGAACCCACCAGTGGCAACACCGGAATCGCGCTGGCCTTTGTCGCCGCCTCACGCGGTTACAAGATCACCCTGACGATGCCCGCCACAATGAGCATCGAGCGACGTAAGGTAATGAAGG
>JBFFKD010000537.1:0-1942 GCA_041555595.1 Motiliproteus sp. | reverse complement strand
TGAGGAAGCTCTCCTGCTGGCCAGCAAAACTGGCCTCCGGCAGATCCTCGGCCGTGGCTGAGCTGCGCACCGCTACGGCGATCATGTCATTACCCGCGCCTAGCTGCCGATAGGCCACCTCGATCGCACAGGTCAGATCATCCGCCAAGCTACCGGCCAGGATTAATTCACGAACCTGTTCACCCACCTGGCTCAGGCTCAGCGAACCATCGGCACGCTGACACAAGAGCTCGGCGATGGGTGCGTCCAGATGGTTATGTTGCAAAAAACTTCGATAGGACTGAGCAGAAATACAGAAGCCGTCGGGAACAGCCACGCCTTGCGGACACAGATTGCGAATCATCTCCCCCAGAGACGCATTCTTACCGCCGACACGGGGTATGTCCTCCAACCCGATGTCCTTAAACCAGAGAATTGAGCTGTTCATGCGTTACACCCCGGTTGTCAAGAAGATCGACGTGAAGCACTACATGACTTGTCACTAATTAAGAATAGACGACTATATCCATACTGGTTGCCCCGTCCTCGCTTACTGCTCCCAATTTTTATTGATTTCCTTCTCATAGCAAGGACGCTTTAAGTATCCTTACCAGCGCACCACCACAACCAACCGCATCCAAAAACACCCGCCAGCAGCGAAGCCATAAGCACACCAGTCTTAGCTAGAACCTGTAGCTCTGGATGGTGCAGAAAGGCCAGATCGCTGATAAAAATCGACATAGTAAAACCGATTCCACCGAGCAATCCGACCCCCGCAATATGGGCTAGCCGGGTGCCTTCTGGCAGGATGCCGATACCCAGCTTAATCGCCAGCCAGCTAGCCCCGAAAATACCGACAAACTTACCCAGTACTAGTCCCGCAATAACACCCTGAGTGACTGGGTGTTGAAACGCTTCACCCAAAGTCTCGATATCCAAAGGTACGCCAGCGTTAGCTAGGGCAAAGACAGGAATCACAATCAATGCCACCGGCAGGTGAAACTTATACTCCAACTGCGGTAATGGTGCCTGTACCCGAGCCACTCCATCCTCAAGAGACTGGGTAAGACTGCGCAACTCATCGTTGGTGAGAATATTGGCATCCCGACTGTAGGCTGTATCGAACCTGCCCATCATCTGCCGCACCGAGGTTGAGAACCGCAACGGATCGTATTTAGGAAATGCGGGGATAGTAAAAGCGGTCAACACACCCGCGACTGTGGCATGAACCCCTGAATACAGCATGGCCATCCAGAGCAGTATCGCCACCAGAAAATAGGGCAGCGAATGGCGTACGCCCCCCCGGTTGAATGAGATCAGGACACCAAATAAACCAATAGCCCAGGCCAAAGCAAAGGCATTGATCTGTTCCGTATAAAACAGCGCGATGACTAGTACCGCGCCCAGGTCGTCGGCTATTGCCAGGGCGATCAGAAAGGTGATCAGAGACTTAGGAATACGATCACCTAACAGCACCAGCACACCTATCGAAAAGGCGATATCAGTCGCCATTGGGATTCCCCAGCCGCGTAGAGTCTCGTCATCGGTGCTAAACGCTATGAACACCAGAGCGGGGATCAACATACCGCCGATGGCGGCAATGATCGGCAGTGCCGCATGACGAATCTCAGCCAATTCGCCTACCAGCAACTCTCGCTTGAGTTCCAGACCTACGACAAAAAAGAATAGGGCCATCAGACCGTCGTTGATACAGTGCTGCAGAGATTTCACGAGTACCCAGCCACCTAAACCGACGGATATCGGCGTATGAATCAGATGTTGATAGCTTTCAGACCAAGGACTGTTGGCGATAGCTAAAGCGATCACAGCACACAGTATCAACAGCATACCACTGGTGGTCTGACGGTGGATAAACTCATCCAGGGGCGTTAAAACCCGCTCAAAAGAGCGCTCCCAGGGCGCAACAAACTTATCTGAGGAACGGCGAAAGCGCCCCGGTCGC
>JBFFKD010000536.1:0-1945 GCA_041555595.1 Motiliproteus sp. | reverse complement strand
GCACTGCCCCTGAATCTCGGCGCAGGTTTTCAAAAACTGATCCAACGGTGTCGTGGCACTTTGCTGCAGCAACTGCTTGGTATGCCGGAGCGCGTAACCGGGCTTGGCGGCGATCTGCTGCGCCAGTTTCAACGCGCGCGGTAACAACTCTTCGCTACGGGTGACATCCAGCACCAGCCCCAACTGCAATGCTTCGTCGGCATCGACAATTCTGCCGGTCAGCGCCAGTTCGGCCGCCCGTTGCGGGCCGATCTTGCGCGGCAGGAACCAGGCACCGCCATCACCGGGAATGATCCCCAGATTGATAAAGGTCTCGCCAAAACGAGCTCTGTCACTGGCCAGCGCCAGGTCACACATATTGACCAGATCAAACCCCGCGCCGATCGCCGGACCGTTAACGGCAGCGATCACTGGAATCTGCAACGCCGCCATCGCCAGCGGCATCCGCTGAATCCCCTGCTGATAGCGCTGCGCCAACTCTGCCGCAGTACCGGCAAACTCATTAGCCCGATCCGCCATATCCTTGACGTTACCCCCGGCGCAAAAGGCCTTGCCCCGTCCAGTGATCACCAGACACTTAATCGTATCCTGGCCATTGAGCCAGTCGGTCAGCGCGACGATATCATCGACGATCGCGGTTCCGGTCACCGCATTACGCACGTCATCACGGTTAAAGCTCAACAGAGCAACAGCATCTTCAACCTCAAGCAGACAGTCATTGAGAATGGGAGCGACCATAAAATAATCCTAGTGGGTGTACAGACAAACGAAGTTAACGCTGAGCCATAAGCGTCTCGTAATCAGGACACACAGGCAAGTCACAATTGTTGCAGAGATAGGGGAAAAAGCGGGATTGATGGGCCATCACCAATCCCTTAGAGCGGCCTGTTATCGCAGCCTCGCGTCGTCGTTTAATCCAACAAATCCTTGTAGCTATGCCAGGTGGCATAACCCAATACCGGAAAGATCGCTGTCATTAAGATAAAGCCGGTGGTAATGCCGATACCGCACAACACCACAACCATAAAGGCCCAGAACGCCATCGCCTTTTTATTCGCCATGACCGCCCGATAACTGTAACGCACCGCCCGAAATGGATCGGTATTACGATCAATAATCATCGGAATTGCGGTCGCGCTAAGAACAAACACCCCCGCCGCCAGCACAAAGCCGATCAGGATGAAGAAGCCCAATAGCAAAATACCCTCTGCCGATCCCAACAGCGAATCACTAAACACCGACCAGCTCGGCTCCAGCAACTGGAACTCGATCACGAACAGCAGCGACGACAACCGGATCCAAGCCATCAGTACCAGCAGCAGCATCGCCGCGAACAAGCTCAGATTGGTCGCCCGCGATCCAACCAGCGCCAGTCCCTCGCGGATCGAAACAACATAGCCGTGCTCTATCTGCCAGCACGCCGTGTATGCCCCAACCGCCAACACAGGACCGACCAGCATCAACCCGGTCAGAAACGACAACACAAAACCCGGGTACTGCTGGGTCAGAAAGAGAGTAACGAGGCAACACAGCGAAAAAAGCGCCCCATACAACAGACTGTGACCGGGAGCGGTAACAAAATCATGCCAGCCCGCTTCGATCCACAGCAGCGCCTGGTCGCTATCAACCTGCTTGACCTCGATCACTTGATGCGAATCTTCGCTAGGGTGGTGAAAATCGTGATAGGTGGTCGCCATAACAGCCTCCCAAGGTTGCGTTAATGTATCAGGCAGGCCATTTCCACCCTGCCCGATCGACATCTCCCACACTTCTAGCGTAATCGCTGGCCACCGCTCACGCCTGCAAATTATTCATAGTCATTCAGAACCACAACAACTAGAGCTGCGATTACCACCACCGTGCCTGAGTCTTTATTCAATGGTTGGCATCATTTTTTCATCATGATGCGAGCAACACTACAAGGCTGTAACGGCATGACTGAAGG
>JBFFKD010000535.1:0-1955 GCA_041555595.1 Motiliproteus sp. | reverse complement strand
ACTTACTCAGTCATAAAATTTCAGAATTTCCAGTTGGTATTTACCACATTATGAACTCCTTTTATGGCGTACTGGGATCGAACCAGTGCCGTTTCTTTGATCATCGGTTGTCGGGATCGATCACCCTGCGCGGGCACCAGGTGTTGATGGAGAGCCGCGACTATATCGAAGCGCAATCAAACGAACAGATGATTTATACCGTTATCTACGGAGATACCGACTCGCTATTCGTCTGGCTGCAACCGCAGTGTAATGGGCAATCAGACAGCGCCTGTAGGAGCCCGGCTCCCGGGCGATCTTTGGTAGATGTCGCGCCAGCTCCTAAGACGACCGAAAGGCCATCGGTCGATCTCCCCTGCATTGCAACTGTCGGTCAGCAGTTGGCCGAATCACTCAACCGCTGGTGGCAGCAACGGCTGGTCGATGAGTTCAATATCCCCAGTTTTCTCGAGATCGAATTCGAAACCCACTACCAGCGTTTCTTGATGCCAACCCTGCGTGGCTCTGATCGCGGTAGCAAGAAGCGCTATGCCGGTCTTAAACGGACTAGCGAGGGCGGCAGCGAGATGGTCTACAAAGGGTTAGAGGCGGTTCGCAGTGACTGGACACCACTGGCACGCGAGTTTCAACAGCAGCTGTACCGGCGGATCTTTCTCGACCTGCCGTATCAGGAGTACCTGACCAATGAGGTAGCGGCGCTGATGAACGGCGAACGTGATGATCAGTTGATCTACAGCAAACGGCTGCGTCGACCACTGCAGGAGTATGTCAAATCGCAACCGCCGCATATTCAGGCGGCCAGGATCGATGAGCGCAATCGCCAACAGCAGGGCTTGCCGGCTAAATACCGTCGCGGTAGTCGGGTCAGCTACCTGATCACGAGTCAGGGCGCACAACCGGTTGATCAGCGCACCGCGCCGATCGATTATCAGCATTATCTGGACAAGCAGCTGGCGCCGGTAGCCGACGCGATCCTGCCGTTTGTCGGTGACAGCTTTGCCGGATTGGTAGATCAGCAGCTGGGGTTGTTTTAAACAGAGGTTGTATACAGACCAAAAGAAGAGGGGAGAAGGGCTAGAAGTCGATCACCTCATAGGTTCCATCATCATCGCTATCCCAGCCCTTACGGCCGTCCCAATACAGAATGATCGGGCCTTCATCGGCCAGCGGGCCACCGGCTTTGGGCACCGCTTTAATGCTGAAGCTGGCTGCGGTGTAGCTTGGGGTGAAGTCGTAGATATCGGTGACAGCGTGTTTGCCGACCGGATTGTACAGCGTGGTCGGATCGACATCGTAATTGCCCTGTTTGGTTGCATAGAGATCCATCTCCGTTGCCATCATCGTTAATACCCCCAGCGCTTCGCTGTGGTAACCACGCTTTACATGACCGGTATAGGCCGGGTAGCCGATGGCTGCGAGGATGCCGATGATCGCCAGTGCGATCATCAGCTCGATCAGGGTGAATCCTCGCTGCTTTCTCGTAGGTCGTGTAAACATCAGAACAACAGCTCGCGCCAACGCAGGCGACCGGTGGTGTTTTCAGAACCGCTTTGGAGTTGCTCTTCCACATCGCCCCCAGAAGGTACGGGGTCTAGAGCAGGAGTTAATGATTGTGCTCCTAGGTCGGTACCGTCGTTGAAGCCTCCGTCATTGTTCAGGATAAATCCATCGGCTGAACCATAGTCGATGCTGGTCGTACCATACTCATCATTTCTGTCGAAGCGTTGGCGTTCCCCAGTTCCACAACCTTCGTCGCCTACATAGTTATTAGTACAGTCACACATGCTGATACCGTCGTGGATACGTTCAAGATACAGAGTGTCCGAGCTGGAGTTATTGAAAAACTCGACCTTGAAGGTATCGATTCGATAGGGTCCCTCATATTCTATGTCCATAGATACACGTTTAGAGCCGGGTTCACCTAAGTACATAGATAGCCCCCCCCAAATTTCGTT
>JBFFKD010000534.1:0-1962 GCA_041555595.1 Motiliproteus sp. | reverse complement strand
GTGATTGTGCAATCTCGTTCCGATGCCTTGCGGATACCGACCGAAGCGCTGCTCGATGAGGCGTTTGTACTGCTCTATCGTGATGGCCTGCCATTGGAGCGGCGTCAGGTCAGTACCGGTTTGAGCAACTGGCAGCATACCGAAATACTCGAGGGTTTGGTTGAGGGGGACCTGATTGTCAGCTCGCTCGGTCGTAGTGAAATCAAGGCCGGTGCGCTGGCAGTGGCGCAACAACCATGAACAGCGATCGTGACGCTATCGATAACAGGTCGATGATTCAGTTGCGCCAACTCAGCAAGCAGTATCAGATCGGCGGTCAGCCGTTTAAGGCATTGGACGGCATCGATCTGCAGATCGGCAGCGGTGAATATATCGCCATCACCGGTCCGTCGGGGTCGGGTAAGTCGACCCTGCTCAATATGATCGGGTTGCTCGATCGACCCGACTCGGGCAGTTACCAACTGCTTGACCAAACGACCCAAACGTTGACGGAAGAGCAGCGAGCCCGGCTACGACGCGAGCAGATGGGGTTTATCTTTCAGGCCTTTCATCTGATTCCACGCTTGAGTGCTTTTGAAAACGTGGCGTTGCCGTTGATGCTGGCCGGGCTGTCACGCGACGAACAAAAAAAACGGGTGTCGGCGACGTTGGATCAGGTTGGCCTTAGTCCACAGGCGCAACAGCGTCCCAATCAGCTCTCCGGTGGTCAACAGCAGCGGGTGGCTATCGCCCGGGCTATCGTCATGCAACCGGCATTGCTGCTGGCCGATGAGCCGACCGGCAACCTTGACCAGCACTCCGGTGGCGAGGTGATCGAACTGATCGAAGGGCTCAATAGCCAGGGGATGACGCTGTTGGTCGTCACCCACGATCCCGCGTTGGCGCAGCGAAGTGGCCGCCAGTTACAGCTGGTCGATGGCCGTATCGTCAGCGATCAACGCAGTGTAGGTTGACGTCATGACCCCCTTTGACCAGCTTCGCTTTAACACCCTGGTACTGTCGCGCCAACGTTGGCGAACCTTGCTGTTATTGCTGACCATTAGTCTTGGGGTTGCTTCGGTGGTGATGTTGACCAGCGTTGGGGAAGGTGCGCGCCGCTACGTCGATCGGGAGTTCTCATCACTCGGTAACCAGATCCTGATTGTGTTGCCGGGAAAAATAGAAACCACCGGCGCTGCGCCGCCGCTGTATGGCACCTCACCGCGTGACCTGACGTTGGAGGACGCCAATGATCTGGCTCGGATCGGTAATGTGCGGCGGATCGCACCGATCATCGCCGGTACAGCGCGGGTGAGCCAGGGCAGTGTCGCCCGCGAGGTGATTACACTGGGTACCACCCCTGATTTTTTCCCGGTGCGTAATCTGACCATCGCGATGGGGCGTTCGCTGCCGGCCACCGCGATCGATACCGCATCGCCGACCGTGGTGCTCGGCGCTAAGTTGAAGCAGGAGCTGTTCGGCCATAGCAACCCCCTCAACCGCTGGCTACGGATCGGCGAACGGCGGTTCCGGGTCACCGGCGTGTTAGAGGAGCGTGGCGAGTCGCTGGGGCTGGATATGCGTGACATGGCGATCATTCCGATCCGTTCAGCCGAACAGTTGTTCAACTCGGCCGGACTGTTTCGGATATTGCTGGAGTTGAAGCAGGTCGAGCAACTCGAGTTAACCAAGCAACAGATCCTTGATCGGATTCGGCTGCGCCATGACGGCGAGGACGATGTGACCCTGATCAGCCAGGATTCGATGCTCAGTACCTTTGATAATGTGCTGACCACGCTGACCGCTACAGTCGGCGCGATTGCGGCCATCAGCCTGCTGGTGTCGGGCATTCTGATCATGAATATCAGTCTGATCTCGGTCAGCCAGCGACAACGTGAGATCGGCCTGCTGAAGGCGTTGGGCGCATCGGCCAGCGTGGTGCGAACGTTGTTTCTGTCTGAAGCGCTGCTGTTGACCGGCAGC
>JBFFKD010000533.1:0-1972 GCA_041555595.1 Motiliproteus sp. | reverse complement strand
ACTGCAGTGCGTGTCGGTTCGGCAAGAGACCCGCGATGTTAAGACCTTCACCTTCAAACTGATGCCGCCGATCGACGCTCAAACTGATTACCAGCCGGGCCAATTTGTCTGTCTGGAACTGGAGATCGACGGGCAGCCGGTTCACCGCAACTACACACTGTCGAGCAGTCCGACCCGGCCGGGACGGTTGTCTATCACAGTCAAACGGGTCGATGGTGGCCGCGTTTCAAACTGGCTCAACGACCACCTGCAGCCGGGCGATATCATCAAGGCCAAGGCCCCCGACGGCGACTTCCACTGTTTTAACGCGCCGCTGGAGCAGGTGTTGCTGCTATCAGCCGGCAGCGGTATTACCCCGATGTTGTCGATGTTGCGCTGGATGACCGACCAGCAGCTCGGTAACGATGTGGTGTTCCTGCACAGTGCTCACAGCGAAGCCGACCTGATCGCTCGGTCAGAGTTGGAACTGCTGGCGCAGCAGCACGGCAGTTGCGAACTGGCCTATACCCTGACTCAGGCCAAGCCGGGTGATCTGCGTAGCTTTCGGGGACGACTCGACCGGTCGATGTTAGAGACGGTTGCCAGGCTGCAGCAGCGGCAGGTCTATGTCTGCGGCCCACACCCGTTTATGGAACGGGCCAAACAGTTGTTGATGGCACTGGGGCTGCCCGAACAGCAATACTTTGAAGAGAGTTTTGGGGTACGTATCGGTGATCGTGGCAGCCAATCGGCGGCTTCCCAGGCGGTCAGCATCCTGTTCGACTCCTGGGATACCCAGGTCGAGGGTGATAGTCAGCAAACGATCCTGGAGCAGGCCGAGCAGGCTGGGGTCGCGATTCCGTTCTCCTGTCGCGGCGGCTTCTGCGGCAGTTGTCGGATCAAACTCGAAAGCGGCGAGGTCGAGGTGTTGCAGGATTCCGGGCTCAGCGATCAGGATCGGTCCGATGGCTATGTGCTGGCCTGTAGCTGCAAGCCCAAAGGGGATCTGGTGGTGAGCGCCGGCTAGCCCCGGCGCAGGGGACGCGGCAGTCGGCCCGCTAAGGATCGGCGGTGGCGAATTGATAGCTGCTTTTGCCACTCTTTTTCGCTTGATACATCGCGTTGTCGGCTTTTTTGACCAGTTGCTCCACATCATCGCCGTGATCGGGGTAGATCGCGATACCGATGCTGGCGCCGATAACGACGCTGTCATCGCCAAGCTTAAAGGGCTGCGCAATAACCTTAACAATCTCGCCCGCCACCAACTGAGCAGAGCTGATACTGCTGTTCTCGGTCAGCAGGATAACGAATTCATCTCCGCCAAATCGAGCCACGATATCCGATTCCCGGATCCGTTCCAGCATGCGGTCGGCGATCATTTTCAACAGCTGATCGCCGGCGCTGTGGCCGAGTGTGTCGTTGACCGTCTTGAAGCCATCGATATCGATAAACAACACCGCGCTCATCATCTTTTCACGTTTGGCGGCGGCCAATACCTGATGGGCTAACTCATCCATCAGCAATCGATTGGGTAGCCCCGTCAAGGGGTCGTGTTGAGCCATATAGCGCACTTTGAGTTCGGCCGCTTTGCGCTGGCTGACCTCTTCGACCAGCGAGTTGGTCGCTTTTTGGACCTCCTGTTTCAACACCCGTGTTCTATCGAGTAGAAGATAGGCTGCAATTGAACTGACCAATGCGGCCAACACTACCATCAGGTAGTAGCCGCCCGAACCAATAAAGTGCGGGCTCTGGGGGGCGGTTTTAGCGCTCAGCGCAATTTGCCAGCTGGCATTGGGAAGCGCGACATCGGCGAGAGCCAATGGGGCGTCGAAGGTAGAGGCTTGTCCTGCAAATACATCGCCCCGGGCTCCGAGCCCGTCCTTGCCGCGAATCGCGACCTGGTAATCCTGAGTGAGGGCGATGATCGATTCATCCTGCGTCAGCTTGTCGATATCGATCAAAATGGTAGCGAAGCCCCAGAAACGGTCTGTTT
>JBFFKD010000532.1:0-1984 GCA_041555595.1 Motiliproteus sp. | reverse complement strand
GCGATCTAACCGAGCATCGCGATCAGGATCTTGAGATCAATCGAACGTTTACTGAACGCTCTTCAACCAGGCATCACTGCCGAACCACTTACCGTAGACCTTGTCGTAGGTGCCGTCACCTTTAACCTGAGCCAGGAAGTTGTTGAGGAAGTTGATGAAGTCAGGATCGCCTTTACGCACGGCCCAACCCAGCGGCTCGTAAGTGAACGAGTCATCCAGATGGGAAACCTTGTCGCTGTTCTGGGCGCCGTAGATGGCGTTGAACGGCAGGTCGTAAACGAATGCGTGAGCGTTACCGTTGGCCACTTCCAGCGCACCTTCAGACTCGGTTTCGAACAGACGGATGTCGGCCTTACCGATGTACTTCTTGGTAGCGATGTCACCGGTGGTACCCAACTTGGTCGCGACAACGTACTGAGGATCGTTCAGGTCACGGTAGCTCTTGATCTTGCCGACCATGTCAGGACGTAGCAGGATGGTCTGACCAACAACGATGTACGGGTTGGCAAAGTTAACCTTCAGGTTACGCTCTGCAGTTACGGTCATACCGGACATGATGATGTCGCACTTGCCGGTCAGCAGCGCAGGAATGATGCCGTCCCACGCAGTGTTGCGCAGATCCAGCTTAACTTTCATCGCTTTGGCCATCTCTTTGGCAATATCAACGTCAAATCCAACGATACGGCCTTTCTTGTCACGCATCTCGAACGGCATGTAGCCCGCTTCCAGACAGACCTGCAACTCACCGCGCTTGACGATGTCGTTCAGGGTCGAGTTTTCCCAAAGATTAATATCTGCAGCCGAAGCTAATGCAGAAGAGAGCATCAGCGATGCTGCAACTAGCAGTTTCTTCATATTCTTCTCGCTTATTTATCATTAGTGGTGCAATCCGCAGAGCCGGATCGAGTTCGTTAAAAATAAAAAACACGATATTCTGCACGGATTGTAAATATATTGCACACAAAAATTGACCGTTCGGTTGGCCTCTCAATCCGCCTTAATTGGCAGGGCGGTAGCCGGTGCGATATCAAGCATCGGCGCCGCATCAAGCGACTCAGCATCCATCATGGTCGCGACCCGCTGCAGAGTTGACAGCATCTGGGTTTTCTCCCACTCATCGAGTGCTTCGAAACGGTCAATGAACTGCTCATGCAACAACGGTGGCGAGGTATCAAGCGTCTCACGTCCGACCTCGGTCAGCCGTGCGTTAACGACTCGTTTGTCGATCTTGCTACGTACCCGCTCGATCAGCCCCCGATCCTCTAACCGGTTCAGAATAGTCGTCACCGTGGCCTGACTCAGTGACACATCGTCGGAGATCCGCTTGACGGTAACATCACCCAACGTTTCGATTGCCCGTAAAACCATCACCTGCGGAATCGTTAGCCCACAGACCTTCAAAACCCGCTTTGACTGCAGGTCGGTCGCTCGAATAATACGCCGCAGAGAGACCAAAACTTCTTGCCAATATGGATTGTCATGCATGTCGCAATGGTCCGATAACTGAGAAAAAAGCGAGTATAGCGCAGCCGTTAATAAAGTCGAACCGCGCCATTTGATTTGAGTTGTAATCATTAGAGGTGTAACGTGGTCCACCATAGCAGGCAAAAGACACTAATAAACAAAAGACATTAATTAAGGGAACATTATGAAAGCATTGATCGCCGCAATCCCTCTTGCCCTCTCCATCTCGACAGCACAAGCCGCCGATTGCGGCAAAGTCACCATCGCCGATATGAACTGGAGCTCAGCCAGCCTGATCGCCAACATCGACCGTTTCATTCTTGAGCACGGCTACGGCTGCGATGCCGAACTGGTGCCCGGTGACACCATGCCTACCATCACCTCGATGAGCGAAAAGGGTGAGCCTGACATAGCTCCCGAGCTGTGGAGTAACGCAGCCCGTGACGTGATCGCAACAGGGGTCGCCAACAATAAGTTGAGTGTTGCCGGCGTATCGCTGTCAGATGGCGGCGAAGAGGGT
>JBFFKD010000531.1:0-1986 GCA_041555595.1 Motiliproteus sp. | reverse complement strand
GCGTGCCTGTTCTTGGGTCTCCACACCTTCCGCCACTAGATTGATCCCCAAGCCTTTAGCCATGCCTACAATGGAGCTGGCGATACAGCAGTCACTGTCATCAGAAGGTAGCCCATCTACAAACGACTTGTCGATCTTAAGCTTAGAGACGGGCAGGTGTTTAAGGCGTGATAGAGATGAATATCCAGTCCCGAAATCATCAATAGATAATTTAATGCCTAGAGCGCCAATGGCTTGAAGTTGTTCGGTGACTATACGAGTGTCGTGGCTAATTAATTCCTCAACAATCTCCAGCTCAACCAGATTTTTAGGTATTTCATGCTCAGCCAGCAATGAGCGCAGCATGCTGACGAGTGAGTTGCTGAAGAGTTGCTCAGATGACAGGTTGATTGCTATCCATGTCAACGATTTGATTTGTGGATGCTGACCGATATCGTTAAAGACACGGCGGATCATCAGCTCATCCAACTGCGGCATGATTCGCATTTCAGTGGCCAGCGGTAAAAAATGAAACGGCGCTAAAACGCCCTTGGTTGGGTGGTTCCATCGTGCAAGGGCTTCCATGCCCGCCACTCGCCCGGTTTTCGCCTCGATAATGGGCTGGTAATAAGGAATCAGTTCCTTATTGCTCAGCGCGTCTAGTAGTTCCTGTTCACGGCTTCTTTTTTGCTGATACTCCGATAGCCACTGATCTTCAAAGATCGCATAGCAGCCAGTTCCATTGGCTTTGGCTTTTTCTAACGCGATCTCCGCTCTTCGAACTGGATTAACAGCGTCTTTGAAAGAGGCAGGAACAGTCGCACCGCCGATGCATGCCGATATCTCAATGTTCTTGCCGCTGGGGAGTCTTAATGGTTTGTCGAAGATCGATAGGGTCTGCTCGATAATCTGCATCAGATAGCGAGGGCTTTTCAGACGAGGGATCCAAAGAGCAAACATATCTCCAGAGAGGCGCGCTGGGGATATGCTTCTACCGTTAAATTTATCGCTAAGTTTTTCTGCGATAACCTTAAGCACTTCATTGGCCTGGGAATACCCCAGCGTATCATTAACAACGCTGAAATTATCCACTCCAACGACCACGATCGCCCTGTCATTGCCGCAGCTGGCTTTGCTTAAGCAGTTTAGGCAATCTTCGAGTCGTGCTTGAAAAGCGAGTCTGTTTTCAAGCCCTGTCAGGGCGTCGGTACGTTGGGCGTTGTTGGCGGTTTCGGTGGCCCTTAACCAAGCGTGATGTTCAAGCGCAAGCGATAATTTATCGGCAACGGATATGATGAACGCGACCTCATCAACACTCCACTCTCGTAGTTGCTGTTTGTGTTCAATGCATAAGACGCCGTGCTGGCTGTCTGAGGAATATATTGGCGTATCGACCATTGAGTAGATGTCTAATGGCACCAGGTAGTTATCAGTGAACTCCGCAGTGGCTGGGTGTTGGCGAGCATCGTTAGCGACGATCACCCGGTTTTTTGACATCGCCTCAAAGTAAGCCGGTAAATCATCGACGGATAACACCATGCCAGAGTCATATTGATCGGCATCAGCGTCATATAAACACCGGCAAAGGATACGCGTTCGGTCCGCGTTGAACTCCCAAGCACTGGCCCTAGATGTACCGAGTTGCAGGCCGGTTAATTTCAGCAACAGATGAACCTGTTCGAGGGCTGTGCCCTCTTTGAACTCGGCCTGTTCACATGTCTGCAATAGTGCGTTTTGGAGTGCTCCAAGACGGGCAATCGACGCCATGGTGGGACCTTTTATTGTTGTGGGAGTTGCCCTGTAAATCCGAGTCAGATACTGCAGTATGTAGCGCTTCGGTAAGATTGACAATTTTTTAGGGTAGGTGTCCGTATAGAAGCTGTCAGTTCTGGCCATTGTTAGCGCTAAATTCAGACAGCGCCGCCGTAGCTGGGTATAATCCCTGCCCATGCTAAACATCGTCCTGTACCAACCCGAAATCCCCCCCAATACCGGTAATATCATCCG
>JBFFKD010000530.1:0-1992 GCA_041555595.1 Motiliproteus sp. | reverse complement strand
CTTCAGGGCGCTTAATGCCGACACTCGTTTCACCCGAATGCGACTCTCTAAGGAGGGGGTCAACACCCTGATCGCCATCCTTAAGTCTCACCGGCCTGATCTTTCCTTGCCCAAACCTTCCCACATCGCAAGCTCTGAGCATACTATCGGGGTTCATCAATTCCGGATCGTCATCGAAAAATGCAACTACAGACCTTTGAATCATTGCCGTATCGCGTCTTGTCATTAGACTCATCGATGATCGTTGCATAATAACAACAATGAGATAGCTATGAGCCTGTATCAAAATATCGAAAAGAACCTGTTTTTTACCCTGACCCGAAAGATCGTCGGCAACGTCGGTTTCTTGCTGTTGATGCAGTTGCTGACCCTATGGCTGTTTTACGATGCCAACCAGTCAATCTACCAGGCGATGGCACAGCATCCGGCTGACAATTCGCTGGTGCAGCAGGTTAAAGCGATTAATTCAGCCAGCAGTGTCTACATCAGCATTACAGCTGCGCTCAGTGTCTTAGCCGGGTTATTCCTGATCTTCTTTATGCGCCACCTATTTCTTCGTCCAATTAAGGCGATTACCGCTATTCTGCGCGCAATCAGCGATCAAAATGGCGATATCTCCCGCACTCTACCGATCAACACCCACGATGAAATCGCGGGCATGTCCGACAGCTACAACAGCTTTGCCACCAACCTGCGCAGCATCATCGCCAAGACCCGTCGCCGCAGCGTCAACGTAGCGCTCGGTGCCACTCGGCTTAGCCAGGTCATTCAACACGCCCACCGTAATGTTACTGAACAGGAGAACCATGCAATCCAGGTGTTCGAATCCAGCTCACAAGCGACCCAAGCGATCGACGAGATCGCCAACAACACCAACGCAATCTCCGATCAAAACGGCCAGAACTTACAAGACGCCCAGGTCTCGGCCAGAGAGCTGGCCAAGGTAGTCGAGCAGATTCAACAGGTGAACCAGCTAGTCGCCAGTTTCAACCAGACGGTCAACCAGCTCAGCACCAACTCCGACAATATCAGTAACATTGTCGGGATGGTGCAGGAGTTCTCCGAACAGACCAACTTATTAGCGCTCAACGCAGCCATAGAAGCGGCCCGAGCCGGCGAACATGGCCGAGGCTTTGCGGTAGTTGCCGACGAAGTACGCAATCTGTCACAAAAGGTCAACAAGGCCACCACTGAAATCGACAGCAACATTCAGCAGATGACCGGGCTGGTCGCCACCACCAAGCAGGGCACCGAAGAGATCCAGCAGTACACACTAAACACCCAAGAGGTTATCGAAACGACCTCGACCCAATTCCAGAAAATGGTCAGTGATTTTGAGGGAGTCAATCGTCAACTGACCGACATCAGCGCCGCCATCGAAGAGCTCTCCAGCACCAATAAAGAGTCACACCAACATGTCAGTCAGATCGCCGAACTGAGTCGCCAGGTCAGCGCTGATATCGACCAGTCGCAAGCCTATTCCGACGAACTGGAGATCTCGACCGAACAAACCCAAGAGCTACTGTCACGCTTCATCATCGGTTATGGCGGCTTCGAAGATATGATCCAGACCGGCCGGGGCTGGGTCGCTGAAGTACAACAGACAGCCGAGCAGTTAGCTGCTCAAGGCGTTAAGCTGTTCGACAGTAACTACCAAAAGATCCCCAACACCGAGCCACAAAAATTCCGCATCGGCTATATCGACGCATTCGAACGGCAGATGCAGCCGCTATTCGACCGTTTCATCGAGCAACGCCCCGAATTCATCTACGCCGTAATGGTCGATAAGAACGGTTACCTGCCCGTGCATCACCGCCACTTATCACAACCGATCAGCGGTGATGCCAGCACCGATAACCTCCACAGCCGGCATCAGCGAATCTACAACAACAGCCGTGCCGAGCAGCGTCGCGCCGCCAATACCGAGCCGTTTCTGTTACAAACCTTTATTCGCGATACCGGCGAGATACTCAACGATCTGTCGATGCCGAT
>JBFFKD010000529.1:0-1994 GCA_041555595.1 Motiliproteus sp. | reverse complement strand
TTCGATCGGAGCTCTGGGGGCTAAACGTCCGGCTCAGAAAGCAGCCACTAAACCTGCAGCGGCGAAAAAAACCACCAAAGCAGAGAAGCCGGTAGCGTCTAAAGGGATCGCTCATCTACGGTTTGGTGACCATACCCTAGAGTGCCAGATCAAAGGGCTGAGCCTCAAGCAGATTGTGCTGATCGGCAAAGTCGACCAAGGGCTGCCAACCATACTTGAAAGCGTGGTGGTTGACCTTGAACAGAAAGAGGCAGGGACCAACGAAGTTGCGCGCATCAACGCCTACGTCCATACCCTGCAGGCCAATGATCACAGCATTAGCTGCGAAGATGTGACTATCACGGTCGACATTGCCGACCAGGATCCGAACAAGCTGGCCTACCTATCGAAGATGATTGCTCGGGGTACCACCCAAACCGGCTATGTGCCCGGTGCCTGATCTGACAGCATAAGCCCGTTGCGATAAGCCGGATAGCTCCAATTAATTGGCTGCTGCCGGCTCAGGCTCAACAGTTAACCCTAACTGACGATCACTAAACTCCTGCAGGCCCAGTTGTACCAGCTCAAAAGTCGTGTCGATATTAGCCGCAATATCACCCTCTAACACTCCCAAGCCATCGAGGATATCGCGCGCCTCATTAAAGCCCTGTTCAATCCCCTGCGAGATAACCTCGACAAAGCGATTGACCTGATCTTCGAATGAGAGCTCGGTGTTACTGTCCTGATAGCGGCCGAACAGCGCTGTCGTCAGACTGACGATGCGGTCGGCAGTCGCTTGCGGTGAGACATCCACTCCCTCATCAATCCCCCGCTGCAGTGCATTTTCACCCAGCTCAGGTGCCAGCTTCTCGTTGATTGCATCGATTGCCGCACTATAAAGCAGCGCCAGCGGCTCGTTACCGCTCTGCAAGCTGACCTGCTGGCTCGCCTGCAGGATCGCCGCGTTTGATTGACGCCTGATCTGAACGCGGATCGACTCAACTGGGGAAGCGCTAGAGGAATTGTCGATAGCGCCCTGCTGCGGGGATTTGGCAGGCGTGCTCTCGGTGCGCTTAATGCCAGGCTGAGAGAGATCTGACGCGGGGGGTAAAGAGGTCACCATGATTCAACTCCTGCATTAATCGACGACACAGATAACACAACTATAGCCAAGCCCGCAGCGACACCGGCGCTGATGAAAAAAGATCACCACCTGAACACGACAACTTAACCGTTAATATCAACCCCTGCCCGCTCAAACTTCCAGGTGCGGATGATCTCCACCTGGTCGGCCTGCTTACGCAGCTGCGGGGGGAACGGCGCATAAGGTGCAGCCAACCGAACGATCCGTTTGGCCGCATCGTCGAGCAGTTTGTGGCCGGAGGATTTGAGTACATCGACCCGCGCCAGCGAACCGTCGGGCTGGATCACCACCAGTAATCGCAAATTGCCGTACAGCTGCCGTCGCCGAGCCTGTTCGGGGTAATTAATATTGCCGATCCGCTCGACTTTCCGTCGCCAGCTATCCAGGTACTGGGCATCGAACGATTCGCGGGTGGATGCCGACGTCAGTCGCCGTACCCGAGGAGCATGCGCCCGTTCCTGTCTGATGGTATCCAGCTTGGCTTCCAGACTGGCAATCTCGAGACTGCGCGCCAACAGCGAGGAGCTCAGCCCGGTCGATGCCTGCGCTGACTCCTTCGGCTGAGCCTTGTTTCGATTCAGCACCGCCCGCTCGCTTTCGGCCTGAGTGGTAATCTGCTCAGGCTGGTCGCTGGCAAGCGGCTGATCCGCCGTGGCCACCATCTCGTTAATCACCTCGATCGAGAGCTCTGTCACCGGCTGCGGTGCGGTAATCGCTTCCTGTTGGCTGGGTTGGATACCCGGCGCGATTGCCGCCGCTTGGGTATTCTGAAATGGCGCGACCTCACCGGTGGTTGGCAAGGTTTTTTGCAGTTGCTCACCGCTACCGACCAGATTTTGCTGGGCGATAAAATCAGCCTTGTCAGGGGCTT
>JBFFKD010000528.1:0-1999 GCA_041555595.1 Motiliproteus sp. | reverse complement strand
GTGCTGATTTTTTCGGTAGACGCTGATGGAATATCGCTCGGCAGCGAGCAGAGAAATACCGTAAAATATGCGCCTTGTTGTTAGAACGACGGTGGCTTTGGCGCTTGACCTGCACAGCACTACCCTACTCTGGCAACAACGATACCGGTTCTGTTTCGATCTCTTGTTTGGGTTTTCCAATGATTCGTGTTTCTAATATTAAATTACCGCTTGATCATGACGAGCAAGGGCTGGTCGATGCCATCCTGTCGACTCTGCAGATCAGTGCCGAGCAACTGTGTCGTTTTGAGATCCGCCGGCGGGGTTACGACGCGCGTAAAAAAAACAATATCTTTCTTATCTATACCCTCGATATCGAGACCAGCCTGAACGAGCAACTGTTGCAGACATTTGCTGGTAATACATCGATTCGACTCGCCCCCGAAATGGAATACCAATATATCGCTAAAGCCCCCACCGATCTGCAGCAGCGGCCGGTGGTGATCGGTTTTGGCCCTTGCGGTCTGCTGGCCGGTTTGGTGCTGGCGCAGATGGGCTATAAGCCCCTGATCGTCGAGCGTGGCAAGGAGGTACGCGAACGCACCAAGGATACCTTCGGCTTCTGGCGGCAGAAGAAGCTCAATACCGAATCCAACGTTCAGTTCGGCGAGGGCGGTGCCGGTACGTTTTCTGACGGCAAGCTATGGACCCAGATCAAAGACCCGAAACAATACGGCCGTAAGGTACTCACCGAGTTTGTCGAAGCCGGAGCACCGGAAGAGATCCTGTACGTCAGCAAGCCACATATCGGCACCTTCCGACTGGTATCGATGGTCGAGAAGATGCGCGCCAAGATCATCGAGCTGGGCGGTGAGATTCGTTTTAGCGCTCGCGTTGATCAGTTGCATATCGACAACGGTCAGGTCAGCGGCATCACCCTGGCCGATGGTGAAACGATCCGTTCCAACCATATCGTGCTGGCGATCGGTCACAGCGCCCGCGATACCTTCCAGATGCTGTACGACAACAAGGTGCACATGGAAGCCAAGCCTTTTTCGGTCGGATTCCGGATCGAGCATGAACAGTCGCTGATCGACAAAGCCCGGTTCGGTAAAAACGCCGGTCACCCGATACTCGGATCGGCCGATTACAAGTTGGTGCACCACTGCAGCAATGGCCGCTCTGTCTACAGTTTTTGCATGTGCCCTGGGGGTACCGTAGTCGCCGCCACCTCAGAAGAGGGTCGCGTGGTGACCAACGGCATGAGCCAATACTCACGGCAGGAGCGCAACGCCAACAGCGCTATCGTGGTCGGTATCGATCCATCCGACTATCCCGGCGGGCCGCTGGCGGGGATCGAGTTTCAACGCCAATTGGAAAGCGCAGCCTATCAACTAGGCGGCCAGAACTACGATGCTCCGGCACAAAAGGTCGGTGACTTCCTCAACGGCGATCCATCGCATCAGCTGGGTAAGGTAGCGCCATCGTTCAAGCCTGGGATCAAACTGACCGACCTGTCTCAAGCACTACCTGATTTTTGTATCGAGGCGATTCGCGAAGCGATCCCGGCCTTTAATAAGAAAATAAAAGGCTTTGCGATGGACGATGCCCTGTTGACCGGAGTCGAGACACGCACCTCTTCACCAGTGGTGATCAAGCGCGGAGCAGATATGCAAAGCATCAATACCCGCGGCCTCTATCCTGCCGGTGAAGGGGCGGGATACGCCGGTGGCATCATGTCGGCTGCGATCGATGGGATCAAGATCGCCGAGGCGATTGCGCTCAGCATTAACGAGCAACAGCCTGAGCATTAACCGTTAGACGGCAAACATTCAAGCACAAGCCACCACCCTTGGTTTAATCAAGATCGGGAATCACGATGGGATTTTCAACGTTAGGGCTCAATCAGCAGCTGATAGAGGCGATCTCAGAGCAGGGCTACAGCGAGCCGAGCCCGATCCAGGCCGCTGCAATCCCGGCCGCTTTGGCCGGTCAGGATCTGATGGCCGGGGCCCAGACC
>JBFFKD010000527.1:0-2006 GCA_041555595.1 Motiliproteus sp. | reverse complement strand
TATGCGTCCATCACCTCGGTGCGGCCTTGGTAAACCACGCCGGCGATATCGATGACCCAGATATTTTCTTTGGGTAGCCCCATATTGACCAGCAAATTAAGGCAGGACAGCGCGGCAGCGCCAGCGCCCGAGGCGACCAGTTTGATCTTGGCAATATCTTTATTAACTACCCGAAGACCGTTGTAGATAGCAGCGCCGGCAACGATAGCGGTACCGTGTTGGTCATCGTGAAACACCGGAATGTTCATCCGCTCTTTTAGCGTTTTCTCGATCACAAAACATTCGGGAGCTTTGATATCTTCAAGGTTGATGCCGCCAAAGGTGGGTTCGAGGCGAGCCACCGTATCGATAAATTTTTGCGGGTCTAGTTCATCGATTTCGATATCGAACACATCGATATTGGAGAATTTTTTGAACAGTACCGCCTTGCCCTCCATCACCGGTTTAGAGGCGAGTGCACCGATAGCTCCGAGGCCCAGCACAGCGGTACCGTTGGTGATGACGCCAACCAAGTTAGCGCGAGCCGTCATGGTCGACACTTCATTGGGATCGCGAACGATTTCATTACAGGCGGCAGCGACCCCCGGTGAGTAGGCCAGAGCCAAATCGCGTTGAGTCGCCATCGGCTTAGTGGCTACAATGGCCAGTTTTCCGGCCGGTCCGGCTCGGTGGTAGGCTAATGCATCTTTATCAAAATCGCTCAACATGTGTTTTCTCAACCCGTTTGTTGTGTTGTGAGTGGTACAGGCATCATCGCTCTGCTGTCCTATAATCGTAAGCCAGCTTTAGAAATAGGCATTGGTATAGAGCATGGGATTGATCATTCCTATTGTTCCTATCCTCAAGTCGATAACAGTTTGAAGAAGCCAACCGATTGGATCAGTATGTATCCGCTTACCAGCCCCTGAGAGACCCTATCACCTCAAGCAAACTCACTTGGAAATTGAGCTTCGGCGAAAGTTATTGCATATCGCCGTAACTAGATCGCCAGTATGCCGCACATGATCCTGCATCAATTCCTGCACTCGAACACTGTCACGCCCCTTTAGTGCATCAAGGATCATTCGATGCTCTTGGATCGATTCCTCAATACGGCCAAACTGCCCCAAAGCCGCATAGCGCGCACGTTCCAACCGACCAAGTAGGTGGCTGTGAGTCTCCTGCAAAACCGGATTTTTAGCCCCTTCAACGATCATAGAGTGGATCTTCTGATTAAGCTCGAAATAGGCATCCATATCATTACCATGCTGTAAACGCTCAATACGTTCCTGCAAAGCTTCCAGGCGTTTGATATCAGCATTCGTCATCCGCTGGGATGCCAAACCGATGGCCATACCTTCAATGCCCGCTTCAACTTCGAACAGGTGTTCCAACTGCTGTGCATCTATAGGCGCGACAATTGAATGTCGGTTACGACGGAGTTTTATCAACCCTTCCGCAGCCAGCAGTTTAAATGCATCCCTCAGCGGAGTCCGCGAGATACCAAAGGACTCACACAACTCGGGCTCCACTAATTTTTCGCCCGGAGATAAAATACCTCGCACGATCATATAGCGCAGCTGCTGCTTAGCTACCTCTGACAGGGATGGCTGAATCACACGCCGCAAGGGCAAGTTCCGCTTACTGGAGGGCTGCCGAGTTACCGGATCGAGGCTCGGCTCGCTTGACGCTTTTTTTATCATGATAGCCCTCTGACTCTGTACAGATTAACCTGAACTACACCGTCTCGATAACCTGAAGCTGGGGTTTCTCTTCTTCAGTTTTTTGGCGCCCGATCAACTCAGACAAAGCAGGACTCAGTCCACGGTGATATTTTTCTGGTGGAGGAGCATAGCTGCCGGATGTCGGTGTATTGGCAGCCATATTAACCATAGATTGAGCCTTAATCAGGGCACAAGTCACCCCATCCAACACAGGCACCGGTATCCGGCTGCTGACCGAACGAGCCAAACCGGCCAATGGAGCCCCAGCCATGATCAATGTATCCGCACCATCCTGCTCGATTG
>JBFFKD010000526.1:0-2013 GCA_041555595.1 Motiliproteus sp. | reverse complement strand
TTGGCCAACATCTCATCCAGCTGGCTACGGTTGACAGTCATACCTGCGTTCTTGATGCCAACGCCGTGGGTCTTGAGTGCTTCGATAGAATCCCGCACCGCCTGGCCATTGGTGACCAGACGATTTTCGGCGGTCAGATCGACCTCGACCAATTCGATGTCGAGCCGGCTAGTGACGAATTGTTCCAGAATGCGGTCGAAAGCAACTTGCGCCATCTCATCGCCGTGAAGAATCACTAGCGGTTTGTTAACAGTAATCTTACTTGCCATCTAAATTTCCATCCGTTTGTGCTTGGACTAAACCGTTGTGGTTTCAACCGTGTATATGATGTGTGAATTCTGAGCCAAACCATAATGAAAGCCCATGCTACGTTAGTGAGATGAGCCATGACCGAGCTATCTCAAGCTACGCAGATCAGCCTTGTTGGGCTAGTCCGCATGGATGGCCCGGGGGCGTGACTGACTAGGTCGTGGGCCTCGATCACTATGGGGATTGGTTTGCGTTTGATGCACAAATTATTGTAGTCGGGCTGTACAGTCAAAAGATGCTTTTGCTTAATGATAAAACTATCATAGTATCGAGGCCAAGCAGTGTGAGGCCGCCCTTGGAATAGCGCAATAAAGGAGACTGTATCTATGTTTCAGTGGGTGTCACTAATCTGTTGGAGGCGAATGGCTCGTCATCAATACTTTAACGAGGATCGAAAATGTTCAGTCATATAATGGTGGGCGCAAACGACATTCAAGAGTCGAAGGTTTTTTATGATGCGGTGTTGGGTGCCATGGGCTGCGAGCCAGGTGTAATCGATGCGAAAGGGCGCTGTTTTTACTTTACTGAAAGCGGAATTTTCGGAGTAAGTCGTCCGATTGATGGAAAGCCCGCTTGTCATGGCAACGGCAGCACTATCGGCTTCACCGCAGAGAGCCCGGCACAAGCAGACGCCTGGCACGCTGCGGGACTCGCTCATGGCGGTACCAGCTGTGAAGACCTCCCTGGCGTGCGTGACAGTGCGATGGGGGATCTTTATCTGGCCTATTTACGCGATCCATCCGGCAACAAAATCTGCGCACTGCATCGGATGGCTTAATGGGATTGCCGGTTGAAAACAAACCGATTCAAATAGGATCACAAACGTTTCCGCCTGTCACTCTGCTAAAATTAAATTGCCGTTAATAACGAAAATTCAGTCAGTGCAAAGGTAGGCCGCAGCAACTGATCTACCTTGTGTGTGGCTCGCAAAAGCCCCCCCTATAGCGAGGGGGGCTGTTTATGGTGGCCCTATAATCAGATTTCCGGAGCGGATACTGTCGCTCCAGAACAGCCACGGTGAAAGGTTCTAGTCTATTTTTATTCTGCTCAATAGTTCTGCGGCGGCACGAGGTGATAGGCAATGACTAAGAACACATTAACGATTCGTGATAACCGTAACGGTAAGTCTTTAGAGTTGCCGATCACTCAAGGGATCGCTGGCCCGCCCGTAGTGGACATTAGAGGTCTTTATGGTGAACTGGGGTTGTTCACCCTGGACCCAGGCTACAAATCCACCGCATCCTGTACTAGCCAGATCACCTTTATCGATGGTGAGATGGGGATTCTGCTCTACCGAGGCTATCCCATAGAGCAGCTGGCTGAACAGAGCAGCTTTACCGAGACGGCCTACCTATTGATGAAGGGTGAATTGCCCAATCAGACTGAGCTCGATGAGTTCGATGCGCTGATCACCCAACACACCATGGTTCATGAGCAGTTGCTCAATTTTTACCAAGGTTTTCGCCGCGATGCTCATCCTATGGCGATCATGGTGGGTGTGGTAGGTGCATTATCAGCCTTCTATCATGACGCCTTAGATATTCATGATCCGCGACATCGGGAGATCTCGGCGATCAGATTGTTGGCGAAGATACCGACAATCGCCGCCGCCTCTTATAAACACGCCATCGGTCAGCCCTTTGTCTACCCCGATAATGAGCTAGATTACGCCAGCAACCTGTTGAAGATGCTGTTCGCCGTTCC
>JBFFKD010000525.1:0-2018 GCA_041555595.1 Motiliproteus sp. | reverse complement strand
GGTGACATCGTTCCCCTGTGGTTGTTTGGCGTCGATCATCTCGGTTGTCAGTGCCAGTTTACAGCTCTGGACAGTCGCTTCGATCATCGATTGGTTGAGGGTGAAGATGCGACCGCTGTTGGGTTCGATCACTTTGAAGCTTTCGGCGGGGTTGCAGTCAGGATCCATCAGGATGGGCAGGGTCAGCAGTTGCTGGATCCCCTTGTCGGTGTCCAGAGCGTCTTGTGAAAAGAAGGTTTGTGAATCATGCGCGGATAGCGGCTGTAGCTGACGATGACTATGCTTCCAGACGCTGACCAGATTGAGCAGGTTGTCGTGGGGAAGAATAACCAGAGCACGTCCTTGATTGTCGTGAAGCATGACGAGGCGAAGCTTTGGTTGACTCATAACAAGATCCTTAACTCAATCTTTAACAAGGGGAAGTTGTAACCGCTATGGTAGTGCCAGTCGAAATTATAGGTCAAGCAGCTGATGTCGCTATTTGGCTATGTTGGATCCAGTGTACAGCCAGTGGTAACAATACAACACTGACATTTAGACGAAATTAGCGCACATTAAACGATTAAAGTATCAGCCGCTTCGTCTCCGATCACTAATTGATATTTAAAGGTGGGATTATGAGAAGCACATTGCAGGCACATTATCTTGAGTGGCTGTTATTGCTCTGCTGTTGCAGTGCGATTGAACTGCAGGCAGCCAGTCGGGCTAATCCGGAGCCTGCGACAGGAATCCAGCAAGCGGTAGCCGTTGTTGCCGACAACATGTTGGTGGTTACTGCGCATCCAGCAGCGACCCGGGCGGGTTATCAGATTCTCAGACAAGGTGGTTCGGCAGCGGATGCCGCGGTTGCCATTCAGGCGACGTTGACGTTGGTCGAACCGCAATCATCGGGGATCGGCGGCGGTGCCTTTATGCTTTATTGGAATGCCGAAAACCAGCAGTTGCTGGCATACGATGGCCGAGAAACAGCACCTCAAAGCGCGACGGCAGACCTGTTTATCGGTGCTGATGGTAAGCCGATGCCCTGGAGGGCGGCGCTGGTCGGAGGTCGCTCGGTTGGCGTTCCTGGAGTGCTGCGGATGCTGGAGCTTTCACATCAACAGCAGGGCGTGTTGCCTTGGTCTGAGCTGTTCGGTACGGCGATCGGTTTGGCTCAGCAGGGCTTTGAGGTGACGCCTCGGTTAAATCAGTTGCTGGTACAGCAGTCCAATCCTGGTCTAAAGCGCTACCCAGCAGCGCGTGACTACTTCTACCCCGATGGCGAGCCGCTAGCCATTGGTTCGGTGCTGGAGAACCCTGAGCTGGCACAGACGCTGCGTCAGATCGCCGAGCAGGGTGCCGATTATTTGTACCTTGGTGAGCTGGCTCAGCATCTGACCCGACGGGTGCAGTTGGCTGAGGATAACCCTGGCTTGCTGCAGCTTGAGGATCTGGCCGGTTATCAGGCCAAGCTGCGCCAACCGTTGTGTCGACCGTTTCGGCAGTATCGGGTCTGCGGCATGCCGCCGCCGACTTCTGGCGGTGTTACCGTGTTGCAAATATTAGCGATCATGGAGCATCAGGGGGTGGCCGATCTTGATCCTGAGGGGGTTGAGTTTGCCCATCAGTTTACTCAAGCATCGCGGTTGGCTTATGCCGATCGCGATCGTTATCTAGCCGATAGTGATTTTGTTCGGGTGCCGGTATCTCAACTACTTGAGCAGGGCTACCTGAAGCAGCGTGCGCAGTTGATCGATCCGCAGCAGGATATGGGCAAAGCCGATGCGGGTGAGTTCGATACCGCTGCGTATGCCGATGGCGCCCCTCCTGAGCTGCCTTCGACCAGTCACTTTGTGGTGATCGACAGACAGGGCAATGCGCTGTCGATGACCAGTAGTATCGAGATGGCATTCGGATCGACCCTGATGGTGGATGGGTTCTTGCTGAACAATCAGTTGACCGACTTTTCGTTTGTCGCCGAGCGTGATGGAGTGGCGGTGGCAAATCGGGTCGGGCCGGGTAAGCGACCTCGTAGCTCG
>JBFFKD010000524.1:0-2018 GCA_041555595.1 Motiliproteus sp. | reverse complement strand
TCGGCGACCTTGGTCGCCAGGGTCGCGATAATGCCACGCTGAGCTTCCAGTTCGATCCGCAGTGTGGTGTTGAAATCATCGTTGACCTGTTGATCCCAGTTCAGGTGAACGCACTTTTGCGGGTCGTTGCGTAACTCCTGAATGTTGCCGCAATCCTCCCGGTGCACCACGATGCCGCGTCCGCTGCTGATATGGCCAAAAATATGATCGCCCGGTATTGGGTGGCAGCAGCGGGCGTACGATAAGACCAGCCCTTCGGTGCCGCTGATCGATAGCGGCTTTCTATGTGGATCGGCCGGTTTTTCTAGCGGATCATGGGGTTGTAATCGCTGCGCAACCAGATAGGCCATTTGATTGCCGAGTCCGATCTCCATTAACAAGGCGTTAAGGTTATCGAGCCCCGAATCTTGCAGGTAGAGCGCCAGCTGCTGCGGTGGGATCTCATCGACCGAACTGCCCAGTCCGGCCAAAAACTGATTCAGCAGACGCCGCCCTAGCGTGACCGATTCCTCCTGCTGCTTGTGTTTGAGGAAGTGGCGAATGTTAGAACGCGCTTTGCCGGTCACGACGAAATTGAGCCAGGCCATGTTGGGCTGGGCGCTGGGGCTGGTGATGATCTCGACCGTCTGGCCACTTTCGAGCTGAGTGCTGAGCGGTGACAGGCGGCGGTTGATCCGACACGAGACGCAGCTGTTGCCGACCCCGGTGTGTACCGCGTAAGCGAAATCGACCGGTGTAGCGCCCTTGGGCAGCTCGTAGATCTGTCCCTTGGGGGTGAAGATGTAGACTTCGTCGGGGAAGAGATCGATCTTGACGCTCTCGATGAAGTCCATCGAGCTGGTCGCAGTCTTGTGCATCTCCATCAGCCCCTGCACCCACTGACGGGCGCGGTTGTAGCTGCTTTCGATTCGCGAGGCTTTCTCGCCGCCGGTGCTCTTGTAGTGGCTGTGCGAGGCGATCCCCTGGTTGGCGATGGCGTCCATCTCTTCGGTGCGGATCTGGATCTCGATCGAGATGTCACGGGCACCGAACAGGTCGGTGTGCAGCGATTGGTAGCCGTTCGCCTTGGGGATGGCGATGTAGTCTTTGAAACGTCCGGGAACTGGTTTGTAGAGGTTGTGTACAGCGCCTAAAATTCGATAACAGGAGTCGATCTTGTCGGTAACGATGCGGAAGGCAAACACATCCATGATGTCGTCGAACGACTTATGCTGGTTGACCATCTTGCGGTAGATGCTATACAGGTGTTTTTCGCGACCGCTGACGATACCTGGCAAGTTCTCATCTTTTAGCAGTTTGGTGATGGTATGGCCGACTCGCTCGACCACGTCGATCCGATTGCCACGGGAGCGTTGCACCGCTTTACTGATCATCTTGTGGCGCATCGGGTAGTAGGCCCGGAACGACAGGTCTTCCAGCTCGATATGGATCTCGTGCATCCCCAGACGGCTGGCGATCGGAGCGTAGATATCGAGGGTTTCTCGGGCGATGCGACGCTGTTTGGCGGGTGGCATCACACCCAGCGTGCGCATGTTGTGGAGCCGGTCGCCAAGTTTGACCAAAATGACCCGGATATCCTCGGCCATCGCCATGATCATTTTCTGGAAATTTTCTGCCTGCGCTTCAGCTTTGGTCTCGAAGTGCAGGTGAGTCAGTTTGCTGACGCCGTCGACGATGCTGGTGACGGTGTCACCGAATTGGCTGTGTAAGCCTTCGGTACTGACCTGCGTATCTTCGATCACATCATGGAGCATCGCTGCCATCAGGCTCTGGTGATCCATGTTCATTTCGGACAGGATCGAGGCGACTGCTAACGGGTGGGTGACGTAGGGTTCGCCGCTTTTACGGCGCTGGCCATCGTGGGCTTGCTCGGCGTAGAAGTAGGCACGCCGAACCTGATCGATCTGTTCCGGATCGAGGTAGCTGGTTAGGCTTTGTGACAGAGACTCAATGGTTGGCATATCAACTGACTATAACAGCATCAGGGTTGAAAGCCCGAGCTTTGTACTCCCTCTATC
>JBFFKD010000523.1:0-2024 GCA_041555595.1 Motiliproteus sp. | reverse complement strand
TGCTGACGCCCGGCAGATCCGCCTTGATGACATAGCCTTCATCATTTTCATGCACATCGATAGCTGGCAACTTATCACCACCGGCATGCACCAAAGGCCGATAAAAGTCATCCAAGAAAGTATCGCCGAACAGGCGATTAAAACGGGTTAGATTGCTCATGATCGCATCCTCCTTTCTCTCCAGTTGACACTCCCACACAATCGCTTCAGCACCGAACAGTGCATTAGCGATCACTAATCTCTACTTTAAGTTTAACCCTTCGATTCACGCGTGATAGAGAATAATTCTCAATCCAACAGCAAACCGTTTGAATCCGATTACAACCAAACCTGCAGCCGAGGCCGGCATGACGGACGACTGCCCATCTGTCCGTCCATAGGCTAAAATAAGCGCCATTTTGACAATCGCTTCTTCGGCAATAGGCTCCGGGCTATTGCGGATTCAATCAACTACTCGTCACTACAGGTCAAAACTCATGGCTCAATACGTGTTCACGATGAACCGGGTCGGCAAGATCGTGCCACCCAAGCGTGAGATCCTTAAAGATATCTCGCTGTCCTTCTTCCCCGGCGCCAAGATAGGCGTACTCGGTCTTAACGGTTCGGGTAAATCAACGCTGCTCAAGATCATGGCCGGCGTCGATCAGGAGTTCCTCGGTGAAGCGCGGCCGCAGCCCGACCTCAAGATCGGTTACCTGCAACAAGAGCCTGAGATGGACGACAGCAAAACCGTCAAAGAGGTGGTTGAAGAAGCCGTTTCCGAAGCAAAAGAGGCACTTGCTCGACTCGATGCTGTTTACGCCGCCTATGCCGAGCCCGACGCCGATTTTGACAAGCTAGCCGCCGAGCAGGCCAAGCTGGAGAACATCATCCAGTCGGTCGATGCCCATAACATTGAGCGTCAGATGGAGGTCGCCGCCGACGCCCTGCGTCTACCAGCCTGGGACGCCAAGGTTGAACATCTATCCGGTGGTGAGCGCCGCCGGGTCGCACTGTGTCGACTGTTACTGTCTAAACCCGACATGCTGCTACTGGACGAACCGACCAACCACCTCGACGCCGAGTCAGTGGCCTGGCTGGAGCGATTCCTGGTCGACTTCACCGGCACCGTGGTTGCGATCACCCACGACCGCTACTTCCTCGACAACGCCGCTGGCTGGATTCTGGAACTCGACCGTGGCCACGGTATTCCGTACGAAGGCAACTACAGCTCCTGGCTAGAGCAGAAAGACGCCCGACTGCAGACCGAAGCCAAGCAGGAAGCGGCACACCAGAAGACCATCAAGTCTGAATTGGAATGGGTTCGCCAGGGTGCCAAAGGCCGGCAGTCGAAATCCAAAGCGCGTCTGAAGCAGTTCGAAGAGATGAGTTCGCAGACGTTCCAGAAGCGTAACGAGACTCAGGAGATCTATATTCCACCGGGTCCACGCTTGGGCGACAAGGTGATCGAGCTGCACAACGTCTGCAAGTCGTTCGGCGACAAGGTACTGGTTGACGACTTGAGCTTCACCATCCCGCAGGGCGCAATCGTCGGTGTCATCGGCGGTAACGGAGCCGGTAAATCAACCCTGTTCAAGATGATCAGCGGCATCGACCAGCCCGATAGCGGAGAAGTTGTGATCGGCGAAACGGTCAAACTGGCTTATGTAGATCAAATGCGTGAACTTGACGGATCAAAAACCGTATTTGACGAGATCTCCGACGGCCAGGACATCATCACCGTCGGTAACTATCAGGTCTCATCACGGGCCTATGCGGGACGCTTCAACTTCAAAGGCGGCGATCAGCAAAAATTCGTCAAGGACCTGTCCGGTGGTGAGCGTAACCGGCTGCACCTGGCCAAACTGTTGAAAGAGGGCGGCAACGTACTGCTGCTCGATGAGCCGACCAACGATCTGGACGTCGAAACCCTGCGCGCGCTGGAAGATGCCCTTGTGGATTTCGCCGGCTGCGCGGTGGTGATTTCGCACGACCGGTTCTTCCTCGACCGTATCTGTACCCACATGCTGGCCTTCGAGGGCGAC
>JBFFKD010000522.1:0-2034 GCA_041555595.1 Motiliproteus sp. | reverse complement strand
GACCCAACCATTCGCCGTCCCGTTATCCTTTACTCCAAAAGCAAACCGCCCCCGACACCCCAGCTGGAAGATCTTCCCCTTCGGAAAAGCGTCTCCCAATACGGCATTACTTGGACCTTTGAGAAACCGGTTCGTGTAGGGCATTTCGTGAATGGTGACTGGTACCTCGTGGGGTCTGCAACGATCCGGTCAATCGATCCCTGATTATGGTGTTGTTATGACAGGAGAATGCGGCAATTTTACCCTGTAATGATAAAACTGCCAGATATATGTTGCAGCAGATGAAGAGCCTTACTTGATAACAGTGCTGCTATCTCTATTTAAAGGGGGCTGTTGACCTTAAGTTTGTCGTTCACGCTGTTGATTTTGTCGTCAATGCTTTGGTGGCGATCAGTACGGGTGCCTAGTCGCATGCTGCTGGTGATCCGCGGTGCGCCCATCTCGTGCAGGGTTTCGTGGCAGCGTTTAACCGCCGCTAAAACATCATCCCAGTCACCTTCAATATTGGTGCCGTAGGCATGCATCTGGTGATCGAGTCCAGCCTGTTGCAGAATTTTCTGACAGGCTGCGACGTAGTGAGAGACGGATACACCAACCCCCAGAGGGACAACACAGAGATCGATCATAACGTGCATAGTGGCTAGCTCCTTGGTTGCTATTAACTTAACAGACGTTGTTTGGCTTGGTTGATTTTAGCGGCCAGGTAGTTACTGCCGCCACGATCAGGGTGAACTTTTTGCATCATTCGCTTGTGTGCCTGAATAATCTGCTCGCGACTGGCACCGGGTTCAAGCCCTAAAACCTGGTACGCCTCTTTGGCGCTGAGATTGTCGCTTTCACTGCCAGTTTGTTGGTCAGCTTGTTGATCCTCATTGCTATTTGCTTCGACCCCGGCTCGGTGGCGTGCAATATAGCTATCCAGCAGCTTCAGTGCTTGCGGGTCTTTGCTCAGACATAATTGGTACAGCTCGATCAACTGCTCATCCGACAATTGTTGCAAGGTACTGCCAGCGAACGGCCCGCCGCTAATTGAGCCGCTGATGTCACCGCTGTCGTGATCTAGTGTCATCGATAGCCAGGCGGTTTGAATATGAGATTGCTGACCTGTCTTTGTCTGGCTGCGACGGCTGTTACGTTGTCGTAGCAACTTAGGCAACCACCGTAGTAACGGAAATAGCAGGGGAATCAAACGGCGGGCAAAAGGCAGCAATGAGCTGAACAAAGCCACCAACCAGTGCAATCGGCCGGTCAGCGCCAGCCATAACCCCAGCAGTGCCAATACGATCAGCAGTAGTTGCAGCAAGAACCGTTTACCGCGTTGTGGTGCACGGCGCAGAAACCAGCGCAGGCCCAATACCAACACCAGCAACGCGAGTACAACGATGATAACAGTCACGATTTGATCTGCCCCAGCTGTCCGGCGAGTTGTTGGCTCAACAGCTTCTGTGTGGAAGACCCAGTTTGGCCCAGTGCTTTCAGTGCGGCTTGGCCACCGGTGGCGTAGATCGCAACAGCGTTGAGCAACTGTTTTAACTTATCGGGGCTGTCGAGATCGAACTGGCAGTGTGCCCCATGACTCAGTTTTGCCATCTGGCCAAAGCCACTAGCTGCAGTGTGGTTGTGGCCCTCTTGAAACAGAAACAGCGGCAGCCCCAGCAAGCCGCATTCGCCTGCCAGTTGGCATAGATCATCCAGAGGTTCCTCGATACAGTCACCGATAAAGACCAGCGCTTGGATCGACTGTTGTCGATGAAGATCCAGCGCGTGGCTGAGCAACCGGCCGATCTGGGTCTGACCGCCTAGGCAGTTAACCGCTGACATCGCTTTGATGAGAGCGTCGGCATCGCGATGCCAGCGCCCTGAGCGCAGCTCGTCGTAACCGCGATAGAAACACAGTTTAACCTGCAATTGGGCTATGGCGCGGGTGCTGTCGAACATCTGGGCTTGCAGATGGCAGGCCTTGTCCCAAGTCGGTTGGCGGCTGGCGGTGGCATCAAGAGCGAAGATCAGGCGGCCCACTGCAGCACCGTCGAT
>JBFFKD010000521.1:0-2040 GCA_041555595.1 Motiliproteus sp. | reverse complement strand
GCTGAGGTGATCTTAATTGACCGTAAGAAGATCAATGCTAATGCCGCTAACATCACCCCGCAGGGAGATGCCAGCAAATACATGTTTTTGAATCGAGGTAAGCGTTCGATAGCGGTGGATCTGAAGAGTCCTGACGGCATCGAACTGGTATTGAAACTGATTACCGAAGCGGATGTGTTGATAGAAGGTTTTCGACCAGGGGTGATGGAACGGTTAGGGCTAGGGCCTGATGTCTGTCTGCAGCGCAATTCAAGACTGGTATACGGGCGTATGACCGGTTGGGGGCAGACCGGGCCTCTGGCTCAGGCCGCGGGACATGATTCTAACTATATCGCTTTATCCGGTGCGCTTTGGTACGGCGGCAGCGCAGAGCGTGCGCCGACGGCACCGTTGACGTTGGTGGGGGATTTGGGTGGTGGCACGATGATGCTGGCCTGGGGGATCCTTTGCGCCGTGTTGCAAGCTAAGCAAACAGGTCAAGGTCAGGTGATTGATGCTGCCATCACCGACGGTTCTGCGTACCTATCGAGTTTACTGTGGATGATGCACAACGTTGGTCAGGTCAAAGATCAGCTGGGTACCGGCTGGGCTGACGGCGCCGCTCCCTGGAGCGATACTTACCGGTGTGCCGATAACAAATTTGTAACGGTCTGTGCGTTGGAACCTCAATTCTATGCCCTGTTGCTGGAGTTGCTGGAGCTGAAACACAACCCCCTGTTTGCCAATCAGTGGGATAAAAAAAACTGGCCGCAGGCTAAAGCCGAATTGACTCGGTTGTTTCTGACACGAAGCCGAGATCAATGGTGTCAGCTGCTGGAAGGGACTGACGCCTGCTTCGCTCCGGTGCTCGATTTTTCTGAAGCCCAGAAGCATCCGCACAATGTGGCTCGCGATCTGTTCGTCAATCTTGACGGTGTTGTGCAGCCGAATCCTGCGCCTAAGTTCAGCGCTTTTCAACCACAGGTGGGGGTTCCTCCCAAAGCGGGTGAACACACTGAACAGCTGCTGCAAGAACTTGGCTTGAGTGCCGCGGAGATCGAAGTGCTTAAAATGAAGGCCGTTGTGTAATTATCACTTTCATACCGCTATAAAACGCGGCCGGCAGTATGAAACTCATGGCAAGCACCTGGATCTTGATATGGCAGTTGCCGCCCTATGAGCATTTACTGATCAATGATGTTTATCTGGTTACGCCGGAAAATCTACTCTTACGGAAGCGGAAAAATTGTTTGTAGGCTTGCTCAGAAAAGCCGTAAACGAGTCTATTCAGGAAACATACTTTCAATCAGGGTAGAGCTAGCCGGGAAAGAGGGCAGTCGCGTGAAAAGATCCCTGCAACTGTTATCACGCTGGGCCTCAAAAATCTCCCCCTGTTAAGGGTGTGCCCAGACGAGCATCGACTATTTTTGCAGATTAAAAACAAGAGTGCTGCTTAAACGCAATCTCCAATCGGAGTTTCTTATGACCAGTATGACTAAACCGAGTCAGGCAGAGTTGGCAGCGTTATTTCGTCGCTTTATCGACCCGCAATACGTGATTTGCGACCGTGAAACGCAGCGACCTTACGAGTGCGACGGCCTGTCGATGTATTGTGAGATGCCGATGCTGGTGGTGTTGCCGGAAACGGTGGAGCAGGTTCAGGAGGTGATGAAAGTCTGTCATCGCTACCAGGTTCCTGTGGTTGCCCGTGGGGCAGGCACGGGGCTGTGCGCCGGTGCGATGCCCGACCCTGACGGAGTGGTGCTGTCGTTGGCGAAGTTCAAGCAAATTCTGGAGATCGATCCGCACGCACGCACGGCGCGGTTGCAACCCGGCGTGCGTAACCTGGCCATCAGCGAGGCGGTGGCACGGCATGGACTCTACTACGGTCCCGATCCGTCGTCACAGATCGCCTGCACCATCGGCGGCAATGTGGCTGAAAATTCCGGGGGCGTGCATTGCCTGAAGTATGGGCTGACCGTCCACAACATCCTCAAACTGGAGCTGATCACGGTGGACGGTGACAGAATTGAGATCGGCAGTGAGGGGCTCGATAGCTGC
>JBFFKD010000520.1:0-2042 GCA_041555595.1 Motiliproteus sp. | reverse complement strand
CCCTTCGGTCAGCCAGCGGCCAGTCACCCACCTGAGCCAACGGCATCATCCACGCCTCAGCAGCGGCCCGATAGCAGCCCTGTTAGCGCCCCTACTCTAACACTCAGTGACGACCAGGCGCTGCTACAGAACCTGATGGGATTGGGCGACTTCTCGGCCCGTAAGAGTTACTACCCCGAACTGCTGGAAAAAATCGGTGAGCTGGAGCAGGAGAAAGAGCGTTACGAGTGGCTGTTCGAAAACGCCCTGCACGGTATCTTCCAGGCGCAGATAGACGGCCCGGTTACCGCCGCCAATCCCGCCATCGCTCGGATCTGCGGTTACTCCTCGGGCGAGCAGTTCCTGCAGATCGAAGATATCGGCAACCAGTTGTTCTACTCCGACGATTATCGCCGACTGCTCAAACTGCTACAGCGCGACGGCCAAAAAGTTGGCTTTGAAACCCAGCTACGCACTCGTAACGGCGAGCCAGTCAATATCTCGACCAACGTGCTGTTAAAGGATGCCGAGCAAGGACTGATCGAAGCGTTCGTACAAGATATCACCGCGCGTAAACAGGCCGAAGCCGAGTTGAACACCCTCAACGCCGAGCTGGAACAACGGGTCATCGAGCGCACCCAAGAGTTAAGTTCAGTCAACCAGCATCTGCGCCAGGAGATTGAGGAGCGCAACCAGATCGAGATCGAGCTGCAAGCAGCCAAGCAGGAAGCCGAAGACGCCAACGCCAGCAAAGACAAATACCTCGCCGCTGCCAGCCACGACCTGCTGCAACCGCTCAATGCTGCCCGGCTGCTGATCTCGGCACTGCAGGGTAAATCCCTGCAGCCAGACAGCCAGCTACTGGTTGAGCGCAGCCATGTTGCACTCGAAGGTGCCGAAGCGCTGCTAACCGACCTGCTCGATATCTCCAAGCTTGATGCCAACTCGGTCAGTGTCGACCTGAACCGGTTCTGCGCCGCCGATCTGATCAACTCACTGGCATCTGAATCCGAGCCGATTGCTCACAAGGCGGGACTTAGGTTCGCCGCCGTTCCCAACCAGGCGGTCATCCTCAGCGACTCGCGGCTACTAACCCGCATTCTGCGTAACTTTATCAGCAACGCTATCCGCTATACCGACCGAGGCCGCATCCTATTGGGTTGCCGTCGTCGTGGAGACCAGCTCGAATTTCAGGTGTTCGACACCGGTCCGGGCATCGCCCAAGAGCAGCAGCAGGAGATCTTTCGCGAATTTCATCAATTGACGCCGGATCATGACAGCCAATTCGACAGCACCCGACCGATCAACAGTGGGCGCGATCAAGGGGTAGGTCTGGGACTGGCGATCGTCGAGCGGATCGCCAACATGCTCGGCCACCGGATCCAGGTACGCTCCCGGCTGGGCCACGGCTCCTGCTTCTCCATCTATGTCCCCATCGCCGTCGGCAACCACCAGGATTCGCCGGTGCAGCGACTGAGCCAGCCCGCACCGATGGAGTTCGGTGCCGATCTAAGCGGCAGCCGGGTACTGGTGATCGAAAACGAAGAGTCGATCAGAATTGGCATGCAGGTGCTGTTACAACAATGGGGCTGTCAGGTGTTAACGGTCGACAACAGGTTACAAGCACTCGGGGCTTTTGCAGGCCAAAGCCCCGATATCATCCTGGCCGATTACCACCTGGACAGAGGCAACACCGGTGTCGAGATAATCGATGCGCTCAATCAGAAATTCCGCAATCACAACCAGCCGCTGCCTCCGGCGATCATGATAACCGCCGACCGTAGCAATGAGCTACACCAACTGTTCCAAAGCAAAGGGCTGATGAAACTCAATAAACCGGTCAAGCCTGGCAAGCTGCGAGCACTGATGACCCACCTGCTTAACAGGGCGGTGTAAGTTCTAAGCGACAACGCCTATCAACGCCTGCCAGCGATTGCTGAAGGGCCGCTGAGTCATTATCCTGTGAACAATCAACACAACCGAATTAGCTAAGCAGGATGATGGTAAACCAGATGAACTATATCGAGCCCCTATTCCGTCCGCCCAGCGAAGCACGGTCACTG
>JBFFKD010000519.1:0-2061 GCA_041555595.1 Motiliproteus sp. | reverse complement strand
GATTTATAATAGTCAATACTGACCATTGATCCAGTTCGGTAGATGTTGAAATACTATTTACTTAGCGTGAAGGGCCGTATTTGCTAACAGCCCGTCACTGAATATCAACCTTCAAACGCTCTCGTCTGGTCTCAAAAAACGGCATATATACCCTAGATCCGAGGTCTTGTTTACAGCGATTTTGCGAGTTTAGATAGCCGAGAACTTGCTCATCAACGGCGTGCTTCGCTTTGAAATACACGCTAGAGCATGATGAGATCATTCAAAATCTCAAGCTGATCGTAAAGCTGTGCTTGGCTTGCAAAGTAACCGCGAAAGTAGTGACCGCGAAAAGTAGAGACCGCGATGCAGTCATGGATAACCGGCATAGCCAGGGCTGCAATCCCACCGGTAAAATCCAGCCACGATATCCGAGACTCAACTGGGGCGTACTGGGGATCTAAGGTGGGGGGGGGGGAGCTTCGGCAGCTTGCTAGCGGTAGCAACCTTTGTCTGGTGCTATACGCCACAACTACAATTCTTCATAATCACGAAATTGTTCCAAAGGGTTTTTTTTCATCAACGACAGCTATTTCCTTAAAGCGCAGGCTTAGCTATTGATCTGGTCACTATCAGTGACTGATTGACGGATGTGGCGCGTGCTAGTTGGTTCGCGATGGCTAGTGCGCTTCGGTGCCTGAAGCCGGGAATCACCGGCTGGGTTCAGATTAATGGCTGGAGGGGCGAAACTGATACCCTCGATCAGATGGAGCAGCGGGCCGAGTGTGACCTCAATTACATCCAACACAGGTCGTTGTGGTTTGATCTAAAGATTATCTGTTTGACGGTGTTCAAAGGCTTTGTGCATTAAGAATGCGTATTAAATATTTTTGGCTGCGATAGTTCGATGCCGGTTGATTTAAAGGAGTGTGGTGTGACGGATAATACGTTCGACTTGGTGCCTGTTGTTATGTCAGGCGGTTCCGGTACCCGCCTATGGCCTGCCTCACGCAGCCATTGCCCCAAGCAGTTTCTGCCGTTGGTCAACGGCACCTCGATGATTCAGGATACGCTGCTGCGGCTTGATGGTGTCGAGGGGCTGGGTGATCCGTTGTTGATCTGTAACGAGTCGCACCGGTTTCTGGTAGCCGAGCAGCTACGCCAGATCGATCGGCCCCATAACGGAATCTTACTGGAACCGGTCGGGCGTAATACCGCCCCAGCGGTTGCGTTGGCGGCGTTGCATGCCTTGCGTGACGGTTCGGACCCGTTACTGCTGGTGCTGGCTGCCGATCATGTGATTCAGGATCGTACCGCTTTCCATGCGGCGATCGGCAAAGCGGCAGAGGCAGCCGCCGCGGGGGCGCTGGTGACCTTTGGTATCGTCCCCACACAGGCTGAAACGGGTTATGGCTATATTCGTGCCGGTAACGCAGATAGCGATTCTTTGCCGGTCGAGGGCTTTGTCGAGAAACCTGACCTGGCAACGGCTCAAGGCTATGTCGATTCAGGTGATTATTACTGGAACAGCGGTATGTTTCTGTTCCGTGCCTCGCGTTATATCGAAGAGCTAACTCGATTCGAACCGGAGATCGTCAAGGCGTGCGAGCTGGCGCTACACAGTGAGCATGCAGATCTGGACTTTATCCGTCTCGACGATGACGCGTTTAAAGCCTGTCCGGATAATTCGATCGATTACGCGGTGATGGAAAAGACTGACCGAGCCGTGATGGTGCCGCTGGATGCCGGTTGGAGTGATGTCGGCTCCTGGTCAGCGCTGTGGGATATCGGTGATAAAGATGAATCAGGTAACGTCGTCAAAGGCGATGTGATGGTCTGCGATGTCAAAGACTCTTATCTGAGCAGTTCAGGACGTCTGATCGGGGCCGTTGGGGTAGAAAACCTGATCGTGGTCGAAACCGCCGATGCCATTCTGGTGGCGGACAAAGATCGGGTGCAGGATGTTAAAGCGATTGTGGGCCAGCTCAAGGCCAGTAATCGGTCAGAGGCCACCGATCAGTCGGTAGTGTTTCGTCCGTGGGGCAGTTACGAGTCGATCGATAACGGCGAGCGCTTCCAGGT
>JBFFKD010000518.1:0-2065 GCA_041555595.1 Motiliproteus sp. | reverse complement strand
GGGGCTTGAGGGGGAGGAGATTGATCTCTACGCTCGTATTACAGCCATTGCCGACGTGTTCGATGCGCTCTGTTGTAAGCGCTGCTATAAAGACGCGATCAGCCCGGAGGCGGCGTTAGAGATCTTGAAGGAGGAGAGTGGCAGTCATTTAGATCCTACCTTGGTGACGTTGTTCGAGAACAATTTTGAGCGCTTTGTCGGGATTAGAGCGCGGTATCCGGATTGAGAACTGATCCGAATCGGTTCCATTAATCGAGCCGGACTGAAGCGAATCTAACCCAACAGCGCAATGGAGTGCCGATGTTAACCGATCAGCTGCTAGGCCCGATCATCGAAGGCGTTTCCAATACCTACGGTGAACAATTTTTTAACCGGATCACGACACTGCTGGGGCAGGCCTCTGGCGCCGATTTCTGTTTTATCGCCCTGGCCGATCAAACCACGATGCAAGCGACCACGATCGCTGCCTATGCTGGCGGTCAGTTGGTCGATAATTTCTCCTATCCGCTGGCTCACAGCCCGTGCGAAGCGGTGATGTGCGAACTCGACAGCGTATTTCCGAGCAAGGTCGCCGAGCTGTTCCCCGAGGATATTTTGCTGGCCGAGATGGGAATTGAAGGCTATATCGGGGCGTCGCTCAAAGACGCCGACGGGCTCCTGCTTGGGATCGTGGTGGCGTTATTCAAGCAACCGGTAACCGATCCCGGGCCCATTCATACCGTGTTTAGCCTGTTCTCCGGTCGTATCGCGGCGGAGATCGCCCGCTCGGATAAAGCGGCCGAACTGGAGCAGGCCAACGAGGAGCTGGAACAGCGGGTAGCGCTACGCACCCAGGAGCTGGAGGCGACCTTAACCGAATTGCAGAAAAGTCAGCAGCGGCTGGTTGAACAGCAGAAGTTTGCTTCGCTGGGGAATCTGGTGGCCGGGGTTGCTCATGAGGTTAATACGCCGCTGGGCATCGGGGTCACCAGCACCTCGCTGATCCGCGCTACGCTGGCTGAACTGATCGCTTCGATGGCGAGTCGGACGCTAACCGAATCGTCGATGCAGTCGGCCTTGAGCGAGCTCGATCAGGCCTCGTCGATTCTGGAGCAAAATTTGGATCGAGCCGCCAAGCTTGTTCGTAGTTTTAAGCAGGTGGCGGTCGATAATGCCAGTCTCGTTCGGAGTCAGATCAACCTTAAAATATTGGTGAAGGATCTGCTGAGTAGCCTGCATCCTGAGATCAAAAAACGTGACGTTGAGATCCAGACGGAGATCCCCGAAGCGTTGCTATTTGAGTCATGCCCCGGCTATCTGGCCCAGTTGTTGACCAACTTATTGATGAACAGCCTGATCCATGCATACCCAGATGGTCGTAAGGGCCGGATACTGCTGTCTGCCCACCGTGAGGGTGAGCGCATCATGTTGTGCTTCAGCGACGACGGCATCGGAGTCAGCGAGCAGCATCGGACCCAGATTTTCGAACCGTTCTTCACCACTAAGCGCGGCCAGGGAGGCAGTGGCTTGGGGCTCAATATCGTCTATAACATTGTGACCCAGAAGTTGGGTGGCCAGATTCAACAATCAACCCCCGATGGCGGCGGTTGTTGCTACCAGATTGAGTTTCCAGCTGTGCTCCCTCAGTCAGAGAGTGCGGCGGAGACCTGAACCGGTCGCTTTTACCTTATACAGGCCCTGGCCTAACAGACACCCAATACAAGGATAACCACATGGTCAAAGTTTACGGCTACCCCAATTCACGTTCGCTGCGCATTACCTGGCTGCTGCAGGAGATGGGGCTTGAGTATGACTACCAGGTGATCGATTTCGCCAAGGGTGATAACCGAGCCCCGGCGTTTCTGGCCATCAATCCAGCCGGCAAGGTGCCGGTGATCAGCGATGGCGAACTGGTGATGTTTGAGTCGGCAGCGATAATGGCCTACTTGGCTGATCGCTATGGCGATGGCGTGTTTATTCCTCCAGCGGGAACTCCCGAACGCGGGTTGTATGATCAGTGGAGCTATTTTTCCGCCTGTGAACTGGAGCAGCCGCTATGGACCATCGGTAAACATAAGTTTGCTTT
>JBFFKD010000517.1:0-2065 GCA_041555595.1 Motiliproteus sp. | reverse complement strand
GGTAATATCCTGCTGCGGATAACCGGTACGCACATAGGCCACCAACGCTTGTTGCGGGTAGCTCCAACGATGAATGCCGATACCGACCTGTTGTCGCACCCATGACTGACCTCCATCGGCGGCAACCAGCAACCGACAGCGGGCCGAAAAACCGTCTGTACAGATTAGCTGCGAAACTGAACCATCCATCCGATAATCGAGTTGTTTAATCACCCCAGGGCAATGGATATCGATGTTGTCGCACTGCTCTATTCGTTGCCACAAAGCCAACTGCAAAATCCGGTTTTCGACGATATAGCCAAGCTCAGGCCGGTCTATGTCTGCTGCATCGAAGAGCGTATCGCCGCGCCCGCGAGTCTCCCAGACCCGCATCCGTCGATATGGACATAACCGGCGTTGCACAACCCCAGTCCAGGCACCAATGTTTTGCAGCAATGTTTGTGACGCCGGGCTGATCGCCGAAACCCGCAGGTCATGCGGCTGGTCCTCGCTATAAGGAGTCGGGGCATGGGCGTCTAGCATCAGAATCGTTAGCCCGCTATCGGCAAGCGCGCAGGCCAGCGTTGCCCCGACCATGCCGCCACCGACGATGGCAACGTCATACTCTCTGACGATTTCGTCGGTTCTGACCTCAGTGGTGCTGACAGACATGTGATGGCCTCGTAGACGGCAGCAGTAGCCGCGTGATGGTTAACAGATGCGATTATAGCCCCAGCCGACGACCGATCGCATTAACCAGCTACCGATCAGGGCGATTTAGGATCGCAACAAGCGGTTCAAAAACACCTGCATCTCTTTCTCAGCTTGTTTATCGCCCTGTTGCTGCGCCGCCAGAATGCCGCTTTGATAACTTTGGATTGCCGCATCGCTCCGGTCCAGCGCCTGCTGCGCCTTGCCCAACAATTTCCAGGCTGCCGAGTATTGCGGTTTCAACACGACACAACGCTGCAGATGTTCAACCGCCTCGGCCGCATCACCCTTTGCCAGATAGGCATTACCCAGCCCAAACCGAAGTTCGGCACTCTCTTTACCCTGAGCTAATAATTTTTCCAGCCCTTCTATCATCAACTTAGCCTCTTCGATGAACAGAAATCATGCAACCGCCGTATAGGTGAGCTAATACTTCTCCCTGTTGATGGATGCCGCGATAGCCGTCTGCCAACAGTAACACCCGAGTAGAAGCAAGCTAGAGCGACTGACAGCAGTAACTAACTATCATAGTCACTGCCGATAAGAGTAACGAGCGACAGTAAAGGGGTGTCCCATGACCATGCCGACTCCGATGAGTGAATTTCTAACCTATCACCATGTCGATTACAGTATTCTCAAACACAAACCCACTCCGGGGACGCTGGATATCGCCCAGGTCGCCGCCATCCCACTGCAGCAACTGGTCTATTCGATCGTACTGCAACAGCAGCACGCTCCAGAACGGCAGCTGTTAGCGTTGATACCGGCATCCCACCATCTGGATATGGACAAGGTAACCCAAGCACTGGGTCAACCTTACCAGATCGTCGATCGGCGAGACCTGCGCAGCACTTTTGAAGCCTGCCAGCCCGGCGTCATTCCGGGGCTAGGCCAACCCTTCAACCTGGATACAGTGATCGATACCCGGCTGTTCCAGGTTCCACAGCTGTACCTAGAAGATGGTGATAACACCGAGCTAATCAAGCTCAAACAAAACCAGTTTGTTACATTGATGAGCAACTGCCCCAGGTATGACCTTTGCTCTAATGGCTCTCAACGATCCCGTTTATCGCTTAACTAACAGCGATGTCGGATCTGAGCTGATGTAGATCAAGGCCAAAACCGACTCAGTCGCGATAATTGATCGCTACTTACCCATTGTCGTAAAAGGCCAGCTATGAACTCTATCCCCGAGCATATGACCCACGATCACCGCCGTTGCGATGAGATCTTCAGCGCTACTGAAACAGCAGTCGGTCAGGCTGACTGGCCGACGGCAACCACCCTATGGCAGCAGTTTTATCAATTAATCGAGCAGCACTTCAATACCGAAGAGCAGCTCCTGTTCCCCGCCTTCGAGCAAGCGACCGGCAGT
>JBFFKD010000516.1:0-2069 GCA_041555595.1 Motiliproteus sp. | reverse complement strand
GGGTGTTGCAGCCAGCTCCGATCGCTGTGGCTTAGGAATTATCGGCGTTGTTTGGCTGCTGTTTTGCCGCGCGTTTGGCTGCATACATATTGTCATCGGCTTGCTGGATCAGACGTGTTGGAGAGAGGTGGTCGCTAGGGCCGGATTGAGCATAGCCAATGCTCAATCCGAGATCCTGTTCGGTGTTATGTATCTGTTGTAGTAAACGGTCCCCGTAAAGCTGCCGCGCTTTTGTCTCGGCGCAGTTGGCAAGGAGGATGCAGAATTCGTCACCGCCATAACGGAAGGCATGATCTACGGCCCGGGACACGTTCCTAATTGCTTGAGCCACGGTTTGTAGCACGTCGTCTCCGCGTTGATGGCCTTGGGTGTCGTTAATACTCTTAAAATCATCGATGTCGATGTAAATCATCGTTACCGCTTCTGAGCGCCGTTGTGCACCCTGTAATACCTGTGTCAGGGTTTCGCTTAGATGGCGTACATTCAACAGCCCGGTTAACGGGTCGGTGCGCGATAACTGTTCGAGTTGCTCGGTGCGCTCTTTGACCTTATCTTCCAGTGCGTGAGCATACTGTTCTGTCTTGGCTTTGGATAACTCGATCTCACTCACCAGGCTGCCAATGTAGGTTTCAAAAACCAGGGCGATATCGAACATGATCAGTTTCTCGAGCGCCGCCAGCGCCTTCGAGCGTTTGTCGTCATCGGTAACGGTTTGGTGCAGCAGCTCAATAAGAAGCGACTTGAGGCTGCTGATTGCGGCAAGGTACAGCTTCGGTTCTACGCCGATACGCTTATGAACCAGGCCGATTCGAAGTCGATTGTTCACATATTCAATGTCGTAGCTGCCGTTAAACAGATCGGCAACATATTTACATTGGGCGTTGCGCAGGCGTTGCAGGGTATCAGCATCCCCGATTAGCAGTGCTATCTCTGTGACACTGGTCTGTAGGTCGTAAAAGCGGTCTACAGTGGCGTCAATATTTCGAGCCACGACATCCTTCACCGCTAGCAGTGCTTGGATATCTTCTGAGCTAAATGCAAACAGCTTCTTACGGTTGTCGATTTCAAACTCGGTAATACGCAACTGCTCGAGCAGTGTCTTGTCTGTAATTTTCACATCCAATCCTTACTTCTGGATTTATATCGACACACTTCGTATAAGTCATTATATAGCATGGATTTGTTTGTCAGTCTTGCGGGTTTAGGGGGTGTGGAGCTGGCTTAATGAGGAGTTGTTCAGTGCAGTGATGGGCGCTAAGGACAGGGTTCCCGTCGCGCTGGCGACCAGAAAAAAAGGCGGTCGAGGGGTTGAGTTTTTTACCCATTAGATTCCAGCCCGGCAAACAGGGTGAGTAGTAGGGCGGCAAACAGGCTTATTGGTATCTCATTGGTTGTTGGATTTTATGTTGGTGTAAACCATTTTTTTGCAAGCGTTGTGCGCTGTCAATGCTGATGTCGAACAGCGATGATCGGGTCTAGTGACCTACGATAGTATTACTCAACTCTCTGTGAGTGGTTGAGTCGTTGCCTGGTTTTATGGTGGTCAGTACAATTGTTCCACTCGATATTAGATATGGCATAGACCAGACGAAAGATTTGCATGTGCCCTATTACCTGCGGTTGCGGGATGCGTTGGCAGAACAGATCAACAGCGGTTTGCTGGGGTCTCATGCCAAGTTGCCATCCGAGCGAGAGCTGAAAGAGAGTTAGGACATCAATCGGGTGACTGTGCGTCAGGCGTTGATGCAGCTAGAGTCCGAAGGTTTGATCTACCGCCTGATCCGCCGTGGCTGGTATGTCTCTCCGCCCCGGTTGCAGTACGATCCGACCCAAAATACCGGTTTTATGGATATTGTCAGCGCGCAGGGGCGAGTGCCGGAAACGCATGTGTTATCCAACAACGAGTTGATAGCATCACCGTGGGCGCATCACAAGTTTGGTATTGAGGTCGGTGCGGCGCCGTTCGATCGATGGTCTGGATGTGTTGGTTGAGCATATCAATGTTAACGCCAAGCTGTGTCCCGGGTTGTTCGATCATCCATTGGAGTGTTTGACCGATCTCTTTCGGG
>JBFFKD010000515.1:0-2093 GCA_041555595.1 Motiliproteus sp. | reverse complement strand
TGCCCCTGATCCTGCATCTGCAACGCCAGATCACGAGCGCCTTCCATCCCCTGCTGTTGCGACACCTCAACCAGCTCGGCACCGTAAGCGGTCATCGCCACCTTGCGCTCCATACTCATGTTGCCCGGCATGATCAGCACCATTCGATAGCCCTTGATCGCCGCCGCCATCGCCAGCGCGATACCGGTGTTGCCGCTGGTGGCCTCGATCAAGGTATCGCCGGGCATGATTTCACCGCGCTGCTCGGCACGATTGATCATACTCAAGGCAGGACGATCCTTGACCGAGCCAGCCGGGTTATTCCCTTCGAGCTTCACCAGGATGGTGTTGCTGGTGTTACCCGGCAATCGTTGCAAGCGAACCAACGGCGTACCGCCAACATAGGCTTCGATTGTGGGGAATTGAGTATCCATCGACATTACCTGCTCACTACCCAGCTGCAACCAACCGGCAACTGATCAATAACCAATAAAAAACACCCGCACCAAAACCAACCCTGGCACTAGGATATTACAAGGGCGACAATTCTATTGCTCTAACACCACGAATGCCACCACTGTGTCCACTTCATCCGACAGGGTGACGTGTGAGGAGCTAACACCCAGGGTCAAGGCTCGCTGCTCTGCCTGGCCGGTCAAGAGCAGTCGCGGCGCCCCCAGCTCATTATGTTCGAGGCTGATATGCTGCCACGAAACACCTTGGCCGAGACCGGTTCCCAGCGCTTTCGAGGCCGCTTCTTTTACGGCAAAACGTTTAGCCAGAAATACTTCAGGGCGCGGATGATCGAGCCACTGCTGTAGCTCATCGACCGTCAGTATCCGTTCGGCAAAGCGCTGACCAAGCCGATCCAAGCTCGCTTTGATACGGCTGGTATGAACGATATCGGTACCAATTCCGACGATCATGAAACACCATCTTGTGCGTTGATAGGAGTGCGTGAGCCCTGAAACAGTTCCCGACTATTGAGCGGGCGATTACCCAGATGCACCGTCAATAACTGTCGCATCAACCGCTTCGCCCCCCGACGTACGCTCTGATGCTGATAGTCATCGGCAGCCACCGCCAGAATCAGGCTACCCGGATAACTGTATCGATCGGCGATATCCTCTAATCCGGGATCCGTTGGAGTCAGTTCGAAACCTTGCTGCGGATCCAACCGGTAGTGCTGCTGAGCATTAATCAGGTCGCCAGACAGGCAATATTGGAAGTCGATCCCCAACCCCAGCTGCTGTAACAGTTGGCGCTCATAGATACGCAGTACCGGCTCCTGTTCCAGCGGATCGGACAGGCGCTCGAGTGCCAACTGGTAATAGGCGAACAGTTTGGCGAAAGCCTCACCTTGAGGGACTAACCGCAACGTTAACTCGTTCAGATACAAGCCGCACCAGAGGCTACGACCCTGCAACAGGGTATGGGCTCCGATCAGATCACCACTCAGCAGTGACTTAAGCTCGCCTTGTCCACGCCAGTTCAGCTCCAATCCGTGGAACGGCTGGGTCAGATGGCGTTGACGGGACTTGGCACTACGCACACCTTTCGCCACAGCCCGGATCACGCCCATATCACGACTGAAATAATCGACTAGGGCGCTGGTTTCACGGTAGGGACGACTGTGGAGCACGTAACTCAACTGTCGTTCGGCACGATCAGCCGATATCGTCATAACCCAGCGTACGCAGGGCACGTTCGTCGTCGGACCAGCCGCTCTTGACCTTAACAAACAGCTTCAACATCACCTTGGAGTCAAATAGCCGTTCCATGTCGATGCGGGCCTCTTGGCCGATCAACTTGATCCGTTCACCCTTGTGGCCGATAAGAATCTTCTTCTGGCCATCGCGCTCAACCAGGATCAAGGCACCGATATGCAACACCGCGTTCTCGTGGCTAAACTCTTCGATCTCAACGGTGATCTGGTATGGCAGCTCGTCGCCGAGTTGGCGCATAATTTTTTCACGTACCAATTCAGCCGCCAAAAAGCGCGAGCTGCGGTCGGTGATTTGATCCTCTGGGAAGAAGTGAATCCCCTCAGGCAGACGACTGATCACCTGCTGCTCCAGTTGATCGACGTTATGACCAAGCTTGGCCGATAGTGG
>JBFFKD010000514.1:0-2103 GCA_041555595.1 Motiliproteus sp. | reverse complement strand
GTGACCTGAAAATCCGACAGCAGGCCATCCGGCTCTCCATCTGCATCACCGTCGGGGCGCATCATCTTGGTATTCAACACGGTAATTTCGAGATCGCCCGGCACGGTTTGAAAGATCGAGCGCCCTGAATCGGTACTCTGCACATATGATGAGGGGCCGGTCTGGATCAAGCGAACCTCGCTGTCACCCTCATAACTAAAGCCACCCCGACCGTCAGCGACAAAGGGCTCGGTCCCCCCTTTGGCACCGGCGAACAGGTATTCACCCTGGGCGTCCTTGGTGTTCATTAATCCCAAAATAAACTTCTGCGTTTCCTGCACTTCGTTAGCGATCGAGGCACGGTTTTGATTGCTCAGCGTGCCGTTACTGGCCTGGATCGCCAACTCTTTGATCCGGTCGCCGACATCTTTAATCTGCTGCAGCGTGATCTCTTGCAGCTCCAACCGTCGTTGTGAAACGATAATGTTCTCAGAGTACGTATCGTTGGCCGATAACTGGCGCTTAAACTTCAAGATCTGAGTGGCGGCGACAGGGTCGTCCGACGGGCGATTCAGATTTTTACCGGTTGAGATCTGCTCCTGCAACTTAGACAGTTCAGCCTGCCCTCGCTGCATATTACTCAGGCCACTGTTAAAGACTTGTAAGGATGAAATACGCATGATGTGGTTACCCCGTTGCCGACAGCAAAGTATCAAATAGCTGTTTCGCAGTATTAATCACCTGCGATGCTGCTTGGTATTGCTGTTGATACAGAATCAGATTGGCGGCCTCTTCATCGAGGTTAACGCCCGAAATACCATTACGTACCGATTCCGCATTGATCTTAATGGTTTCCGACGCCTGCAGATTAATTTCAGCGATACTGGCACTGGTGCCTATCCGCTCGATCAATCGGCTGTAGTTGTCTTGATAAGACGCCCCCTCGATTAAAGGTGCGCCTTGCAGGTCAGACAACTGCAACGCGTTTCGGTTATCACTGACCGCGTCGGTGTTGGCACTAAAACTCAGCTTATCGCCCAGATCGGGCTTACCGGTGATGACGGCTTGGAATGAGTTAAAGCCGATCGCCGCGCCTTCCTGGTAAATAAACCGAGCAGGATTGGTTGGATCAACCGTCTTAGCCGGATCGTTTGCTAGTGGGTCGAACACATAAGGCACTGGATTTAACGGATCAGATACATCAAACGCGGTATAGACCGTGTCACCGTTGCTGTTTTTACTGAACACCAGCTCCACCGGCGGGTTGTTGACAAACAGCGTTCTCGCCATCGAAACCGCATTACCCGGTTCGCCAAACAGCTGCGGATCGGTAACGGTAATTTTACCGACCGAGACCGTACCGCTATTATCGACCGGAGCGTCGGTGCGAACCGGCGAGGCAAAACCCAACTCTCGACCCGCTTTCAACTCAAGATCAATCAGCTCAGCGCCTCGACGCACCGGCTGAATCAATACCTTATCGTTTTCAGCAAACGCGATCCCTTGCTTGGAGCCGAGCGTAATATCGAGCCCGTCTATATTTAGATGCATAATACCGCTGGCCACATCCTGGTAGACCACCCCTGCCTTGCTCGAATCAACAGGCTCCAGGTAGCCGGTCCAATCGGCAACCGACTCAAAATCATCCTGATCAAACCGGACTCCGTCCGATTCGCGAGTCACCGAGAACTTACCCGACTCACCAAACTTAACGGTATAGTCACTCGACATCAACTGCGCGGTATCGAGAATACGCACTTTTGAAGCGCCAGGAGCCAGCCCTTCAACATTGGTCCCGAAGGCTTTGATATCGCCGGCATCGATCGGATTAGAAAACCAGTTGCCTGCCATCTTACCGTCAAGATCAACACCATCACGGTGCTGCTGATTGAGGGTATCGGCGTACACGATCGCCAGCCGGCCCAGCTCATTCCAAGTGGGTATCAAGGCATCTTCTTTATAACGGATAAGCCCCCCTACTTCACCGTCACGTATTTCATCGTTAACTCGTGTATTACGGCCGTTGACATTAACAAATACGTCAACGTTACAGATATCCGGATCACCCTGCTTTGCCAGCAACTCACTGGCGTTGCCGCCTACCACCAGCGGCTGCCCCTTACC
>JBFFKD010000513.1:0-2105 GCA_041555595.1 Motiliproteus sp. | reverse complement strand
GGCGTAAGCCACGCGTGGCGCACCGCTATCGCGAACAGCCCAGCTAAACTTAGAAATGGCGGCCAGCAATGAATATTGCTGGCCGCCATTTTTTTATTCGCCAACAAAGACATTGCTCTCATTTACACCGTATTTTATTTAGCTTATGGCCGTCAATTGATAGCGCATCACGATCGCATCCTCACGAGAGTTGCCATCAGGCGTTGATCGATTATCGCCAAGTTCAGGACAATTATCGCTAGGATAATAACCTTTTCGAACCCCCACCTGCTCCATGCCACTATGCTGGTACAGCTCAATCGCCCCAACGTTCGAGCGCCGCACCTCCAAGAACAGCTCGTCGATACCGGCCAATCGTAGCTGCTCGTATAACGCCAACAGCAACTGCCGACCAATACCGCCACGCCGCTGCCTAGGATCGACCCCTATCGTTAATAGATCAGAAACACCTCCCCCCTGACTGGCGATCAGATAACCAACGACTTCGTCCTGCTGTTCGGCCACCGACATCAGAAAGTTGCCACTAAGCGACTTTTGTAGCTGAGCAAGAGACCAAGGGGAGTGAAAAAGCTGCTGCTCTAACCGTTCAACAGCTACCAGATCGACTGCCAGCATCGGACGGATAGACATCACAGATCGACGGTTGGATTGGCGATAGCGTTGATGACAGCCTGAGAGGCCAGACGCCGTAGCGGTTGCAACTGACGCCAGAGCTCGGCTTTGAGACCTGGCAGGCGTAGCACTTCGTTCAGACCGTGGCAGCACACCACCGGCTGGCTGTTAAGCTCGGTCAACACCCCCGCTTCGGGTAGCTGGGCCGGAGGTAACAGATAACGGGCAGCGCTCTGCCCCATCAACAACAGTGCCTGCTGCCCAGGTTGGCGCATTGACTCCAGCTCGACCTCCAGCGCATGCCGTGCCACCGATTCAGACTGATCAAAGCCGGCGGTAGGATCCAGCGGCCAGTGGAATTCACGATAATGGGATGACCGCTGACCCCGCTCAGCCAAACCGATAGCCGCCACGATTGCGCTGAGCAGTTGCTGATGTTGATCGCTCCAAGGCTGAGCGTGACGCAACGGCAGCTCGGTGATCACCAGGCAATGAGCATAGGCAACCAGCGCCAATTTGAATCGCGGTATCTCATCCTTGTTGACACTTTTGGAGCTAGCAAGCTGCTCGACCAGCGGTGCGGCAGTCTCGGCCTTATCGACTCTCGATGATGGCAGCGGCTCAGCGCTCCCCTTTTCAGCCGAATCGGTAACCATCTCAGCGGGGGAGCCTTGAGGCTGCTTATGTAACGATTCCTGAACGGAAGAGGTGTTGCCTGATTGAGCCGTTAACGACTGCCGCAGCGGCGCCATCGCGGCACGCGCGGCCTCCACTCCGACTGCGCTAGGGCGGGATGAGACAACACCGCTCTCGTCACCACTAACGGCTGCAGCGGCAACAGCAGGATCACCCTCTCTCGCATCCAGCCACTGCCACTGCGGTGATGGCGCAGCCCCCGGCAACACCTGACGCGGCAGCCATGGGGTGATTCCCATTGCGGCCAGGTACTGCTGGCGAAGCTGCTCCTGTGCGACGAGTGCCGGATCAAGCTGTTGAGCTGAAGTCGTCATCGTCGCGCTCAATCAGACCTGTGGATGGGCTTTTTCGACTTCGGTCAAAAGCAGATTAGCCGCATTGAGGTAAGCCTTGGCCGAAGCGATCACAATATCGGTATCAGCGCCCAGACCGTTAACGATGCGCCCGCCCCGCTCCAGCCGTACCGTCACCTCGCCCTGCGAATCAGTGCCGCTGGTAATAGCGTTGACGGAGTACAGCTCCAGGCTGGCCTGGGTATTAACGATGCTCTCGATCGCTTGGTAAGCGGCATCAACCGGCCCGCTGCCTTCGGAGGTGGCACGCACCTCTTCGTTATCGACCATCACCACAACTTCGGCCACCGGGGTTTCTCCGGTTTGCGAGGTCACCTTGAGCGAACTGAGACGGAATTTTTCGTTAAACGCTTCGCTGCGGGTATCGGAGACCAGCGCCTGTAGATCTTCGTCGAAGATCTCGTGCTTCTTATCTGCCAGGTCCTTGAAACGAGCGAAAGCGGT
>JBFFKD010000512.1:0-2122 GCA_041555595.1 Motiliproteus sp. | reverse complement strand
TCGGATTCAAACTTGGGCAGAAAATCATCGCAGCCCACCTTCTTGACCATCGCTTTGTTAAATGAGCCCGATAGCGAGGTATGCAGCACGATATGCATATCTTTCATCCGGTCATCCTTGCGGATCTCAGCGGTCAGACGATAGCCGTCCATCTCCGGCATCTCAGCATCGGTGATGATCATCAAGAAACGTTCTGACATCCTCTGCCCTTGTTCAGCAAATGCATTGAGCTGCTCCAGCGCATCGGTACCATTAATCGCCTCATAAATTTTAATCCCTAGACTCGACAAGGTATGACGCACCTGATCCCTCGCTGTCTGTGAATCATCAACCACCAAAATCTCGTAGCTTTGCGCCAGCGTACGAATCTCATCATCGATCAGACCGGGACTTACATCGGTGGTATAGGGACTAACCTCGGCCAACACCTTCTCAACATCGACAATCTCAACCAGTTTATTATCTTCAAGCCGAGTGATCGCGGTCAGGTAATGCGCTCGACCGGCGGTAACCGGTGGCGGCAACACGTCAGCCCAATCCAGATTAAGTATGCGCTCGACATCGCTGACCAAAAAGCCCTGCACAGAGCCGTTGTATTCAGCCACGATCATGTGCGAACAGTCGTTAATTTCGGTGGGCGCCATTCCGATCGCAGCACTCAGGTCAATTACAGGGACCGTTTGCCCACGCATGTTAGCGACACCAATCACAACCGGGTGAGAGTTGGGCAGCGCATTGAGCCGAGGTAACTTTAATACCTCTTTGACCTTAAAGACGTTGATAGCGAATAGCTGGTGACGCCCCAACCGGAACAACAACAACTCAAATCGGTTTTGACCAACAAGTTGCGTACGCTGGTCAACACTATCTAAAATCCCGGACATCGTTAAAGTACCTTTCTAAACATCAATCTGACCGACAGGCTCAGACTCAAGCGATTGTGACTGCTAGCATAGCTAAATATCCCCCCGGTGCGATACTGGGGCTCCCTACCAATTCATTGACAATTATCAAACATATGATCCAAAACAACTGTTCGCTGATCGATATTGCCCTAAACCTGACCGATAGGGCGTTCCAGTCGGATACCACCGAAATACTGGAGCGGGCAGTCGGCGCAGGTGTCGGGCAGATGATAATCACCGGATCAACGCTGCAGGAGAGCCGCCAAGCGATCGAACTGTGCTTAAAACACTCTCAGCAGCATCGCCCACAGGACGACCAACAACAGGCAGCAGAACTTTACTCAACGGCAGGCATTCACCCCCACTACAGTCGTGACTTCCCAACCGACGGCTACCAACAACTCACGCAACTACTACAGCACGACTGTGTTAAGGCTGTTGGAGAAACGGGGTTGGATTTTAACCGTGATTTTTCGCCACGACCGCTACAGATTAAAGCGTTTGAGCAGCAACTCGAGCTCGCTTGCGAACTCAACTACCCGGTTCTGATGCACGAGCGTGATGCCGGTCAAACCTTCTACGAAATCGTCCGCAGCCATCGAGATCGGCTTGGCAAAGCCGTACTGCACTGCTTCACCGGGGACAGAGAACAGCTGTTCCGGTTGCTAGATCTCGATCTGCATATCGGCATTACCGGCTGGATATGCGATGAACGCCGCGGCCAGCACCTTCAGCCTCTGCTCAAAGAGATCCCACTGAACCGATTGATGTTGGAAACCGACGCCCCCTACCTGCTGCCACGAGACCTTAAACCCAAACCTAAGTCTCGCCGCAACGAACCCGCCTACCTGCCCCACATCTGCCAGAGTGCAGCCCGCCACATCGGCATCAGTAGCCAACAGCTAGCTCAGGCAACCAGTCAAACTGCCAGAGATTTTTTTGCTATCTAAATTCAGGCGAGGTCGAGTAAAAACTGCTGTAACTGCTGCGCATCAAACGGCCAGTTCAGCTCCTGTCCGGATGTGGAATCCAGTAACACAGGAATACGGATACCGTAGCGTTCTACCAATAGATCATCATCAGCGATGTCTACCAATTCAATCGGATACCGTTGTAGATCTACGGTCGCCGCGATCAACTGCTCAGCAACCGTACACAGATGGCACCCCAAGGTACCGTAAAGCATCAACTGGACCATACCGCCACTCCCAAAAGGC
>JBFFKD010000511.1:0-2135 GCA_041555595.1 Motiliproteus sp. | reverse complement strand
TGAGGCGATCGCTCAGGGCTACGAAGATCAGCTGTTCCGGAGCTTCTTTATCGCCCATCACAGCACAGGGCTGCAGCAGATGACGCAGCTGAGCGATCAAATTCGCGGTTATAACTTCACCTTCGGTTCCAAGGGGTCGACTTCGGGTCGGTTGATGCCCGAGTTCTACCTACAACAACAGCTAGGCCAGAAGCCCGAGCAGATTTTCCAGCGGGTCGGTTTCAGCGGCGACCACAGTCGCACTATCGCGTTGGTGCAATCGGGCGCTTACCAGATTGGCGCGGTCAACTTTAAAGTCTGGCAGCGCGAGCTGGCCAACGGCAAGATCGACACCGATAAGGTCAAGGTGATCTGGCAGACACCTACCTATCCTGACTACCAGTGGTCTATCCGTGGTGATGTCGACCAGCGCTGGGGAGTAGGCTTTAAGCAACGAGTTACCGATGCACTGCTGATGATAGACGATCCCGAACTGCTCAACGCCTTTCCACGTAGCCGCTTTATTAAAGCCAGCAACGCCGATTTTGAACCGATCGAGAAAGTCGCTCGTTCGATCGGTCTGATCGACTGAATTTGATCGACGGATGCCAGAACAACACGTGACGACAGCACCTATCTTCCAGCTCAGCGACCAGACTATTGGCTACGCAGGGCGGGCAGTGCTCAAGGATATTAACCTCAGTATCTGCGAAGGCGAGAAGGTAGCGCTGATCGGAGCCAGCGGCTCTGGCAAGTCAACCCTGCTTAAACGTTTTTATCATCAACAGCCCCAGCGTTGCGCCATCGTGCCGCAGCAGCTAGGTCTGGTGCCGATCCTGAGCGTATTTCACAACATCTATATGGGGCAGCTGCAGCAACACAGTGCGCTGGTGAACCTAATCAACCTGATCAGCCCCCGCGCTCAGCCCCGCCATCAGATCGAATTACTGGCGCAACAGCTAGGGCTCGAAGCGCTGCTAACCCACTCCGTTGACCAACTTTCCGGCGGCCAGCAACAGCGCACCGCGCTGGGGCGAGCACTATACCGGGACTGCCCGATCTTTATCGGCGATGAGCCGGTGTCTTCGGTCGATCAATATCAAGCAGAGTCATTACTACAACTGATCAACCAACAACACTCGACCGTTGTGGTGGCCCTACACGACCGCCAACTGGCGTTAAAACACTATCCACGCATCATCGGCCTAAAACACGGTCAGGTAGTACTCGACGCGGCCAGCACTGACTTAAGCGCAGACCAGCTCGGCTTCATCTACCAGACATGATAACCGACGCCAGAAAGCAGCCGGCCAGTGCAACCCGACTGCTGCGAACCAGCCTGGGATTGTTGCTCGTCGCCCTCCTCTGTCTGAGCCTGTCCGATATCGAGATCCACAACGCCGAGCCCTGGGCGGAGCTCGGCCGAATAGGCTGGGGACTGCTAACCCCAGATTTCTGGGGGGTCGAACGGTTACTCGATGCGCTATTCAACACGCTCGCTTTCGCCCTGCTCGGTATTGCACTGGCGGTTCCGGTGGGAGGATTGATGGCGTTGAGCTTCAAATATCGAGCCATCCGAATGCTGTGCGCTTTTATTCGATCGATCCATGAGTTGTTTTGGGCACTGCTGTTGATGCAGCTGTTCGGACTATCGACCTTGACCGGCATACTGGCGATCGCGATCCCTTTCAGTGGTATCTTCGCCAAAGTCTATGCCGAGATTCTCGATGAAAGCGACCCGACGCCGCAGCAGCTGCTAGCGCCGGGAAGCGACCGTTTCAGTAGCCTGATTTTTGCTCGCCTGCCATTAGTCTACCCACACCTTAAAAGCTATACCCAATACCGACTCGAATGCAGTATCCGCTCCAGTGCCGTACTGGGGTTTATCGGTTTACCGACGCTGGGGTTTCACCTGGAGACCGCCTTCAGCCAGGGTATTTACTCGCAAGCGGCCGCGTTGCTGTATCTGTTCTTCGGTCTGATTTTCGGCCTACGACTGTTATTCGCCAGTGGCTGGTTGATTCCACTGTATCTAGTCAGCGCACTACTTTGGCTACCCTGGCAACAGAATTTTGACTGGGGGCTGATCGGCCGTTTTATTAGCGAAGATATCGTTCCCGCTCCACTGCGCGGTCAATCCATATGGGACACCGATA
>JBFFKD010000510.1:0-2154 GCA_041555595.1 Motiliproteus sp. | reverse complement strand
TGGGGCGTTTGTTAAAACAGCAGCTGCTTAACTGTCAACATCCCTGTGACTTGGGTGCGGAGCTAACGTGGCGAGTCAGGCGGCGTTGTTGGAGGAGTTATCACCTAGCACTTTGGCCAGACTGGCACGCGATAGTTCCCCCTGCAGATCGCCGTCGGCATCGACGACCGGTAGTGGATAATCGGTATCCAGAGTTTCCGGTATCACCGATTCGAGTAGGGCATCGGGGAGGATCGAATCGATGTCTTCTAGAATTTCTGCATCCATCTGCTGACCGCAATTCTCTTCAGCGGCGGCTTCGAGTGCCTCCTGGCTGACCACGCCTTGATAGCCATCATCATTGATGTAGTAGCCGTAGTCACCGGGCATCTTCTTCATCTGCACTAGCGCTTCACCGATGGTATCGGCGGTGATCCTGCATACCGGTGGTTTCATCACGGTCTCGACCGTTAGTGCCCGAGCACGGTTAACGTCCTTAACAAACGCCTCGACATAATCATCGGCCGGGTTAAGCAGAATATCGACCGGTGTGCCCTCTTGAATCAGTTCACCATCCTTGAGGATGGCGATGCGATCACCTAGGCGCAGCGCTTCGTCGAGGTCATGGGTGATAAAGATGATGGTTTTATGCAGCGTCTCCTGCAGTTCGATCAGTTGATCCTGCATCTCACTGCGGATCAGCGGATCAAGTGCGGAGAATGCTTCATCCATTAGCAATATTTCGGCATCGGTGCACAGCGCCCGTGCAAGCCCGACCCGCTGCTGCTGACCGCCCGAGAGCTGTGAGGGGAACTGTTGTTCGTAGCCACCGAGGCCGACAGTTTCCAGCCATTGTTGCGCTTTCTCTAGTCGGGTGTCCTTTTCGACGCCCTGCACGGTGAGACCGTAGCTGACGTTCTCAATCACACTGCGGTGTGGCATCAACCCGAAACGCTGGAATACCATCGACATCTTATGGCGACGAAACTGCTCCAGCTGTTTGGTCGAGAGCTGCATGATATCGGTTCCCTCAACGATGATCTGACCCTCGGTCGGGTCGATCAGTCGATTGAAGTGACGTATCAGGGTCGACTTGCCGGAGCCTGATAACCCCATGATGACGTAGATCTCGCCTTTTTTGATATCCAGATTGATCGCTTTAAGGCCTAGTGTATGGCCAGTGTCGGCTAGAATTTGATCTTTTGATTTGCCGTTGTGTACCTGCGGCATCACTGATTCGGGGTTGTCGCCGAACAGCTTGTACAGCCCTTTGATCTGAATCAGCGGCTGATCGCTGGTGTTGGCGCTGATAGCATCAGGCATCGTCATTTCCTTGCATATGAGACTGGGTGCGCTTGGCGTAAGCTTGCGAGACCCGATCGAAGATGATTGCCAGTGCGACAATTGCCAGGCCGTTGAACAAGCCTAAGGTGAAATACTGGTTGGTAATTGATTTGAGTACCGGCTGGCCGAGCCCCTTGACGCCGATCATGGACGCGATAACGACCATCGCCAGCGCCATCATGATAGTCTGGTTGATGCCAGCCATAATGGTGGGGGAGGCGAGTGGTAGTTGTACACCGAACAGCCGCTGCATCGGGCTGGCACCGTAGGCGGTAGCTGCTTCGAGTACCTCTTTATCGACCAGTCGGATGCCGAGGTTGGTGAGCCGGATCACCGGAGGAATGGCATAGATCACCACCGCGATCACGCCCGGAATCTTACCGATTCCGAGTAACATGACGACGGGAATCAAATAGACGAATGCGGGCATGGTTTGCATGATGTCGAGCATCGGTGTGACGATGGCTCGCACCCGATCCGAACGTGCCATCATTACTCCGATCGGGATGCCGAGGGCGATCGATAACAGTGTACAGACGGTGATAATGCTCAGCGTCCGCATGGTGTTTTCCCACATGCCGAAATAGCCGATGGCGAGAAACGCAAGAATCACGCTCAGCGATAATTTCCACGACCGGCTGGCTAGATAAACGAGGCCTGTGATGGCAATGATCACCAGCCACCAAGGTGAGGTCAGCAGCAGCTTTTCGAACCAGATCAGAAAAGTCAGTAGCGGGTCAAAAAAGGATTCGATTGTGTCGCCGTAGCTACGTGAAAACTCACGAAAGCCACTGTCGAGTGATTTCTTGATCGCTAATAGATCGACTCGAT
>JBFFKD010000509.1:0-2157 GCA_041555595.1 Motiliproteus sp. | reverse complement strand
CCGCTTAATTAATAGGGCAGAGCAATCGCTTAAGTTTGATATCGGGCGTGCATATCGTGTTTTTGACTGGACGATGACTCTTGCTGCTTATGGGGATCGAGAGACTGTATATGGCGATGAATTAGGCGGCTACGGCGTTGTTAATTTCAATACGCGTTACCGTATCGATTCAAACTGGAGTGTAGGTGCGAAGATTACCAATATTCTTGATAAGGATTACGCGACTGCAAGTGCTTATAACGCATTGGATCGCACCTACCTCGTCAGTCTGAACTATAACCGTTAACCATGGCGCTCAAGGCTAACATGCGCATCGTGGCACTGCTGGGGATCTCCTCGGTGGTGCATGGCGCTGCCTTGTTGGCTTACGGTTATCTGTATCCATCCGAGCCGGTGATCTGGTCTAATGATGGGCAACGGGCGCTGCAGCTGGTGGTAGCGCCTGCATCACAACCCGTTCCGTTGACGACCACTGAGGCGGCGGTTTTGCCCAAAAAGTCGGCCAGCCAGGTCGTTGTGACGACATCTGAGCGTGCCTCGTTTGGTGTCACCACCAGCCTCAAACCGGATCCAGCAGCGCAGCCGCTCTCTCCAGAGCCGCTGCAACTCATAGAACCACCACAACCGATCAAGCCACAACCGGTAGCGATGCCAGCCCAGCAGCAAGCCCTATCACGCGCTGATAGTAGCACGATGGTACAGCCACAGCCTTCGCCGGTTTCAACACCGGCGCAGGCAAGGCTTAAGCCGATGGTGGCCGAGCCGTTGATGCTGGCATCATTGAACTCTGTCCCTGTTATTCCGGATGGGTCCATCTCGAATACCGTGCAAACGGGGGGGCAGTCTGCCGCCGTCGTAACGGCCGCAGCCACAAGCGACAGGCATAGCGATCAGCAACGCTCCGAGTTGCAACGCCAGACCGGAGAGCAACTGTTGCAGGCATTGGAAAACCACTTTCGCTACCCGCTTAAGGCGCGTCGCAAAGGCTGGCAGGGTGAAGTTTTGCTCGCGGTACAGCTCAGTGAGGATGGCGCTGTCGAGGATGTGCAACTGGCGCAAAGCTCCGGCTTTAATACGCTGGATCGTGCAGCGCTGGCGAGCATGCGCAAGATTGACGGTATTGAAGGTATAGAGCAATTGGCGCTGAGGGTCGAGGTACCGGTCAGCTACCGACTGGTGAACTAGTTAGTAGAGAATATTAGTAGAGAAAGCGCTTACCAATCGATCCCTTTCTGCGCTTTGACTCCGGCACGAAAGGCGTGAGCCACATCCCGAATCTCGCTGACGGTATCGCAGACCGCCTCCAGTTCGGCAGTGGGGGCGCGGCCGGTAATAACCACATGCTGGTGCGCCGGGCGCTGTTTGAGCGCCTGTAACAGCTGCTCCAGTGGCAGGTAATTATATGAGTACATGTACGTGATCTCATCGAGCACCACCAGGTCGACCTGTGGATCGGCCAGCATTCTCTGGGCCTGTTGCCAAGTCTGCTCGGCGGCATCGATATCGGCCTGGCGGTCTTGGGTATCCCAGGTAAAACCACTGCCCATCACCGCAAACTCAACCTGGGGATGGTCGGTGAACAGCAGCTGCTCACCGCACTGCCATTTGCCTTTGATAAACTGCACCACCCCTACCTTCATGCCATGCCCCAGTGCGCGGGCGACCATGCCGAAAGCCGAGCTGCTTTTGCCCTTACCGTTGCCTTTGAGTAGCACGATGATGCCGCGTTCCTCATCCGCCTGCTTGACCTTGTCATCGATGATCGCTTTCTTGCGGATCATTCGCTGGCGGTGGCGGCTCTGTTTCTCTGAATCAGCATCTGACATCGTCGGTCTTCCTGTCGATAACGCGGTAACAATAACCCGGGCATGGCGGCTAACGGCTGCCAATGATCTAGTTTCTTATCAGACTAGGCAACCGCTTTTTGATCTGAAAAACGATTGCTGTCAGCGATATCAGTAATGCCGTTAAATCAGGGAACTCAACGACAATGAAACAATTTATTTTAGGTGGCGCCCGCTCCGGCAAGAGCGCGCTGGCGGAGCGTTTGGCGTTGCACGCCGGGCTAGAGGTGAGCTATATCGCCACCGCCACCGCAGAAGATCAGGAGATGACACAGCGGATTGAACTGCACCGCCAGCGGCGCCCGGGCAGCTG
>JBFFKD010000508.1:0-2167 GCA_041555595.1 Motiliproteus sp. | reverse complement strand
GCACCCTAACCACAGCAACGACTTTTGGCAGTTGGTCGAACAGTTCTGCCCACAGCCAAAACAACACCGGGGTTGGTTTAGACAACACCGCCAACAGCTTATTTTTTAGCCTTAGGACCGGCCTAGCATCCCAGCAGGGACGCAACCGACTACCTCAACCGTGATACAAATCAACACACTCGGCGTAAGCAAGTGCTAACATTGTTGCTATCGGCAGTGCTTTTCCGAGAATCCGTTATGACTGAATTACGACTACATCCGCGCATCCCAACCCAACTGATGGCTGAAATCACCAACAGTGCTGGCGAGACTTTGTCGATCAACATTCTCAACCTGTCACCCGGCGGCTTGATGTTAGTTGGCGATCAGCCACTTAAGCAGCTCATTTTTAAGGGCTACGATCCGAATCAAGACCCTCTGATCCACCCCGTTGAGGTCGAAGTACGGATCCAGCTGCCCGAGCAACAACAGTGCTTCTACAGCAAGATCCGGCTGCTCTATATCCGCCGCCTATCGCAACATGAATTCAACCTAGGCTTTCGCTACGTCGCTATCTCTAAGATTCATGCACAAATGATGCAACGCCACGTGTTTGCCGATAACCCTATCAAGGAGTCTCTTAACCGTGCCTTTGGATCGCTCTGATCTGACCTTGTTAATGCCGAGCCTTGCTCGGCATTAGGGCCAAATGCTCTACCCGTATTATCGATCGTAATTAGCCGCGATCATCCTACGCCTTAACACTTGACCCTCTCTACCCGCTGCTGCAGCATACCGGCGTTTATTCACCGCGCTTTCTAGGGTCGAAGCGCCCCGTATCCCTCCTTGAGCTTAAAACTTGTAACCGATGAAATCAGACAACCACTTCGAGCAGTTATCGCAGCGCTTCGCCCGCAACATCTACTCGACAGATAAAGGCCAGATCCGACTGCAACTGCTGCAGCAGGATCTGGTTGATCTGGTTGCACCTTCCGGACAATTGATTCTCGACGCCGGTGGAGGCCAAGGTCAGCTGGCGCGCTGGTGTGCTCAGCAAGGTAATCACTTGGTGTTATGCGACCTGTCGGCACAGATGCTCGAGCAAGCTCAGCTGGCTAATCAGCAACACCAGTTATCGGATAAATTTGAGTTGATCGAAAGTTCGATCGAGAAATTCTGCCAGCAGGATCAACGCCAATTCGATCTGATCCTGTGCCATGCGGTACTGGAGTGGGTGGCGGATCCCGAGCAACTGCTAACGGCACTGGTACATCGTTTAAAACCCGGTGGCCGGCTGTCGCTGATGTTTTATAACCGCCATTCAATCGTGTTACGTAACGGACTGCGGGGAAATTTTCGTAAGGCACTCAGTTCGGATCTAAGCGGCAACGGCACCGGCCTAACACCCACCCATCCGTGCCAGCCGGAACAGATCGAAGCAATTTTGCAGCAATTAGAGCTGACCATTGAACTTCGTGCTGGAGTGCGCTGCTTCTATGATTATCTGCCGATCAAGGTACGGCAGGAGTATAAATTCGAAGATATCCTAGAGATGGAACAAACCTTTCGTCATCAACCGCCCTATAATTTAATGGCACGTTATATCCATCTAATTGGGCATAAACCGGAAGCAGCGGCAGTTTAAGTCGCCGCCAAGCTGCACCACTTAATAAGCAGCCAGACGGCCGGTCCTCCGCCAGGTCACGCAGTGATCGGAGTAGTTGTATAACAGATTCAATACAGCCTTCAGTTCGTCATCCGATACCCTTCGGCCTTCAATCCGTTGTACTGCCTGTCGGTAAAGTTCAAACGCCTCGTCAGGCGCCACCGTCTGACTCAGACGCATCACCTCCTGTACGCTGCGCCGATCGAGCTTAACCGATTGGCAGATATCCTCAATCTGGCAGATATCGCAACTGGGCGCGTGCGGTTGATGGTCGATCGCCTGACCGTAGTTGTCAGCAGTACGACTCTGAGTGGTATCAAACAGGTGGATCAAATCCAGATCGTTAGCGCGCTGCTGGCCATTGTGGTCTAACCCCAGCTCGCGCTTCAACTCGGTGTTGCGACATGCTTTGGCTGGGACACTGACCAGTCGTTGCGGTGGCTTTTTACGCTCCGAATGCCTGACCATCAGCACCACCATGCCGGTTAGAACCATCAGCGGGCCCATCAGCATGAAGACCAG
>JBFFKD010000507.1:0-2168 GCA_041555595.1 Motiliproteus sp. | reverse complement strand
GGTCACGGTTGGGAATATCCTCAGCCCCCTGCGGTGATCGTTTGCCCGAGGCAAAACGACCGTACTCCCAGTGACCGCAGTGATGCGAGATCGCGATCACACCGGGTACCACCGCAGGCGTCACTCTGGCTCGGGTTTCGATCTCGCCGATAATCGATGTTACTTTGATTGTATCTCCATCGCCGATGCCTCTGGCTTGTGCGGTATGGGGATTAATCCAGGCAGGGTTGTCGTGATAGATCTCACTGAGCCAACGGCAATTCATGGTTCGCGAGTGCGTCTGGACGTTAACCTTGTAGGTGGTCAAGATCAGATCGTCAGGCTGCATCGCCGCATGCTCTGGAATGGCGACAAACGCGGGCAGCGGCGATAACCCCTTGTCGGCCATTAGCCCGGAATAGATCTCGAACAGCCCCGACTTATTGAGTTTATCCGGTGGAAACCCGACATAGACCTGCTCGCCGATACGTTGGCCGACATAACCTTTGTAGGATTTTCTGGCCTGGGTATAACCCAGCGCAATAGCGGCGTCCTCGCTCTCTATATGGGCTTTTTTCCAATCCCAATAAACACCGGTATCGACATCAAATATCACGTTTTTTCCAGCCAGCGCTTTACTCGAAACCTGCCGCCGATAGCTGTAATAGCGCGGTTTAGCCCGTTTGTCGTGAAACACCCCCTTCTTCTGAAGGCCACGCAAACCCTTGGCTTTCTTCTTCACCAACTTGGTCTTATTGCAGGTCTGTTTAACGAAGTCATGCATCGACTTGGCCCCCAACTTAAGCTTCAGCCGTTGGGCCAGGTCGACACAGACATCGGGGAAATTACGCGCCTCGCCCAATGGCTCAACCAACGGTTGGCGAATGTAATATTCGGCAACCTGGGTCGGTGAAACCATATCCTCACAATCCCAACGTTCCAAGTAGGTGGTATCGGGCAAAATCAGATCAGCGAGCGCCGCCGACTCGTCATAGAAGGGGTTGATCGAGACCGTAAACGGCAACAGACTTTCGTCCTTCAACACCTCAGAATTAAGGCTGCAGTCGCCATTGGCATAGACCGGTGCGTAGCAGTACCAGAGGTAGATATCAGGTCGTCCGGCGCTGCCCTCTTTGATCCGTTGGAACACCTGGTTGCTAACGTGATGGGTCGGAAGTGCAACCTGGCCATCGAATCCGTCCATTAGATCTAGCTTGCGCGCCTTGGGGACTTTTTTCAGCGTTGGATAGTTCCAGTCGGCACCAACCGCCTTGCAGCGACCGCCCGGGTTGTCGATATTTCCAGTGATAGCCGCCAGCATCTGGATCGCCCGCTCGGTTTCGTTACCGTTGTAATGCGCCACTGCACCACGGTAGCTGATCACACAAGCGGGACCCTTGGTGGCAAATTCACGGGCGATCGAGGCGGTCTGTGCGGCCGGCACGCCGCTGATCTCTTCCGCCCATGCTGGGGTGTACGGGGCAACGAAGCTCTTTAGCGCATCGATCTTGTCATCCAGGGTGGCGTTGTTGTCTGCCGTGACCTTGCAAAACTCCAGCAGCGGTAGCCCCGCCTCGTAAAGCCCTTCGCTGATGATCACATGGCACATCGCCAGCACCACCGCCTGATCCGTTCCCGGTTTGACCGGTACCCACTCGGTGGACTTTGCGGCGGTATTGGATAGCCGTACATCGAACGTCACCAGGCGTACTCCGCGTTCGACCATCGCGCGAATCAACCGTTGCGCCGTTGAGATATGGTTGGTGTGGGATTCAAACACATTGCTGCCAAAGTTAAGCACGTACTGGGTGTTATCAAAATCCCAGTTATCGTAATGCCCCCCCCAGGTCAGCTCCTGAGCGGTCCATTTTCCGCCTTCGCAGAGACTGGTGTGATTACCGATAGTCGCGGTACCGTAGGCGGCCAGAAAGTTACTGACCAGTTTGCTGGTACCGCCTTTCATCCGCCCATAATGAAACATGAATTTTTCCGGTTCACCGGCGTCGCGCAGGTTCTTCATCCGCCCGGCCAGCTCCTCTAGTGCATCATCCCAGCTGACCCGCTTCCACTTTCCTTCGCCACGCTTACCGACTCGGCGCATGGGGTAAAGAATACGATCGGGGTCATAGAGTTGATTGAGCCCCGCCTGAGACTTAGCGCAGACCTTGCCCAGAGAGCGGATCGAATCG
>JBFFKD010000506.1:0-2168 GCA_041555595.1 Motiliproteus sp. | reverse complement strand
TCACAAACAAACCGCCCATCTGGCGGGTGAGCGCGTGATTGATTGCTTATCTCATCAACACTCAACCCAAACGGAATACTCCTTGCTAGCCTGTTTATCCAAATCGATGTTAGCCCCCAGGCAGATAACATCTTGGCCCAACGTTACCAACCAGGGAGTTGCTATGACCGAATCACAGTTGAGAGTTAGAGTGTCCGATAAATACCCGATTGCTCAGGACACTGTCGCTATTGAATTGATGGCCGAAGATGACCATCTACTCCCCGTTTTTAGCGCCGGAGCCTATATCGATGTCGACCTGGGTTTCGGTCCAGTGCGCCAATACTCATTGGCAAATGACCCTGCGGAGCGACACCGCTATCTGCTCGGTATTTTGAAACAACCCGGCAGCAACGGTACCTCAGCCGCATTGAATGATATTGTTCAACCGACCAACTCGATCACCATCAGCCCCCCGAAGAACCTGTTCCCGCTGGATGAGGACGCCGGTTTCACAGTGCTGGTCGGTGGTGGTATAGGTATCACCCCAATGCTGGCCTTTGGGCACCGTTTGCATAGACTAGGGCGCCCGTTTGAGCTCCATTTCTGCGCCCGCTCTCATGAGCATGCCCCCTTTGTCGATACTCTGAACCAGCTGCCCTTTTACGATCAGATCCAACTGCATTTTGATGATCATCCCGACAGCAAAATGCAGCTAGCGAGACAGCTGGTCAGTGCGCCCGGCAACACCCACCTTTATGTATGCGGCCCCAAAGGTTTTATGGATGCGGTTCTAGTTACGGCCAATCAGCATCTGCCAGCGAATCAGGTGCATCAAGAGAGTTTCGATGCGGAACCGGACCCAGTCACTCCAAGCCAAACCAGTCCAGCAGTCGGCAACCTCTCGTTTGAAGTGACACTCACCACAACTGGCGAGACTCTTAAGGTTCCCGCCAATAGATCACTGCTAGAGGTGCTGCAACAACATGGCGTACCGATTTCGCGTAACTGCCCCAGAAGTTTCTGTTGCAGCTGTGCCGTGACGGTACTCGAGGGAGAGGTTGATCATCGCGATGTGGCGCTGCCCGATCAGCAACGCAACGAACTGGGTCAGATGCTCAGCTGCGTATCACGAGCCAAAAGCAAACGCTTGGTACTGGACCTATGAGTGCCGACAATAGAGCAGCATCAACAGCCGATCGTTACCGATCATTTTGTGGCTTAGCGTGCCAGCAACGCGCCGAAGAACTGATTACTCACATCTGCCACATCTCTATATGAATCCAGCAATCCGTTCTGGTCGATGTTTGTCACTAAGACGGAGACCGCCAATGCGCCCGATGAACTGTTTCTGGTGCACTCCTATATATTTTATATGCGGGAGCTGCTCCACAAGCATGGAGATATCGAGGGACTAAATCGGCTGGAGGCAATTGAAACGGACTGCTGTTAAGCACCCGATGCGTTGTAGACGAAGTCTAGGAACCGATCAGCTTTGTTCTGTGTGCGTTCTATGAATCCCGGAAGCATCTGCTTCCGAGATTCTGTTTAAGTACTATTGTGTAGGGAATCACTTAGCCAAAGAGATCTTAAAACGCTGCTGTCCATACCAGCGCTCCTGCCCTTTATCGTTCTCAATCAGTACAGAGTTACAGCCAAACTTTTTGATTATGTAGTGGGTTTCAGGGGTAAGTTGATCTTCAAAACCATCATTGCAGTTACATTCAATAATCATATAAAACTCCTTATGCCAGATAAATGCGCAGATGTATTGACCAATCAAAACGGCATTACTATGCCAACCTCTTTGAGGACAATTCTCGACACCGGTTTCTTGCTGCACTGCAGCAACATAGTTTCAACCTAGCACAACAGGATCATTAAAAGCAGAAACACTCATAACTCAGATCACATTAAAAATAAGACCTAACTAGCTAATAAAAAACAATTCACATATCAATATACAGTTAAAATCATGAAATAAATCTTTCTCAAAACGTCATAATAGTCATTATATAAACTGACGAAGCACCCCCGCAGGGATATTGCGATGCACAAACAATAGCTAGCAACAGTCTTAATACAGCCAACCATCGATACGATAAAGCCCGCCGATAACCATATACTCGCCTTCACCATTAAGCAGGCTGGGAAACAGTTGATCGAAGCAGAACACCTTTTGTCGCGGT
>JBFFKD010000505.1:0-2168 GCA_041555595.1 Motiliproteus sp. | reverse complement strand
CGTACCGCGCCGATCTCGATCGCCCGGTCGCCTTGATCGGGTGACAGACCGGTGGTCTCGAAATCGAGTACCACCAGGCTATTAGCGTTGCGTTGTAACGAGCTGGTTAAGGCTTCCATGATGCAAATTAAACTCGAGTTTAGGTGTTAGGGTACGGCTGAGTTGGTACAAGTAGAAAGTCATAACCGGGCTTACGTGTTGTCCTGAACCGCCTGCTTAGATTGACCAAAGCTGCTGATAGAGCTCGATCAACTGGTCGATGGTCGGCACTCGCGGGTTGTTACCGGGGGATCCTGATGCCAACGCTTGTTCGGCCATAGTTGGCATCAAATCTAAGAACGTCTGACGATCGATGCCGAACTGTTCTGGGGTCGGCACCTCGAGTTCGTCGTTAAGTGCATGTAACTCCTGCATCAGCTTGGTGTTGGCGATCTCATCGCTGTCCTGTTCGCTGGCCACACCCATCGCTCGAGCGCAGTCGGCATAGCGTTCGGGCGCTGCGGGGATTGAGAATGCCGTGACTGTGGGTAACAGCATCGCATTCGACAGTCCGTGTGGGACGTGGAACGCCGCGCCGATCGGCCGGCTCATGCCGTGCACCAGCGCTACCGAAGCGTTGGAAAATGCGATTCCGGCTAGAGTAGAGCCGAGCATCATCGCCTCACGGGCGGGTTTATCCGAGCCGTCCTGGTAGATCCGCCGGAGATTATGGCCCAGCAGACGCATTGCTGACAGCGCTTGGCTATCACTATAAGGGTTGGCCTTCTGACTGACATAGGATTCAATCGCGTGAGTTAAGGCATCAATGCCCGTATCGGCACCGACCCGGGCAGGCAAACTCAGCGTCAGGCTGTAATCGACCAGTGCTGCGATGGGCATAAAACCGATACCAGCGCAGAGCATTTTCTCGTCATTGGTTTCGTCGGTAATGATGGTGAAGCGGGTTGCTTCTGATCCGGTACCTGCTGTTGTCGGCACCGCGATCACCGGAAGCCCTGCTTCAATCACGTTACGCGGGAATTTATAATCGCGCATCTGGCCGCCATGTTTGGCCAGAATAGCGATCGCCTTGGCGCTATCGATCGGGCTGCCGCCGCCGAGGGCGATAATGCAGTCGTAGTTTCCATGGCGGGCCTTTTCGACACCCGCTTGGATCGAGCTCACCGTCGGTTCGGGCACGGTATCGTCGAACACATCGGCTTGGATCTTATTCTGGATCAGGCACTGTTGGATCTCTTTAGCATACCCAAGCTGTACCATCATCTTGTCAGTGATAATCAAAGGTCGGTTGCAGTCGAGGCTGCCTAAAATAGCGGGTATCTGCTGGCTGGCGCCGTCGCCAACCTGCATGATGCGTGGAAGAATGATCTGGGTTGACATTATTATTCCTCGATTTTTATTGTCAGCTCTGGTGCTGAGCCCGAGCGCTAAGTCCTTTTACCACAGTGGCATAGTAAACGTGGTTAAGCGTACTGTGCGTTGTTGCCGCACTCATTTGACTATGAAATTCGGATTTGAATACAGCTGTTCCTAGCCAGATAGTGTTCCCTGCTAATAAAACACGAGCCACAGGGTTTGAGCAACCGATGGGTTGTAGCTAAGCGGTGTAAGATCCCTGTTGCTAGGCTGAACTGTCACGAGTGGGGGGCGATCAGGCTAACATTGATCGATTTAGGATTAGTTAAGCCGTTGATTAAGTGGCTGTTCAACAGGTATACGGTGTTTTCAAAATATCAATTGTGCTATTTATCGCTGCCTCTTAACTACTATTTGTCGATACACTGGGTGTAGTTCAATGATAATGAAACTTTTTTACAGTTTACTGTGGTCAATTATCTCGTAGTTGTCGGTGTTGTACGTCGTCGGTTCGATGACCGCTGTTTGTGGTAGGCGGCGCAAGAGTCTCCACCCTGTAAGGATATGTTGCCACCGTGGGTCGCGGCGAAAGCGTGTTGTTTAAAAAAAATAACCGGAGTGGTTAATTTGTCATCGTCAGAATTAAGCGTCCAACCGCAGGCTACAAGCTCTCTGAGTGTCCGCCTAATGCCGGTGGTATTTGTTGGCCTCTGGAGTACCGGTTTTATCGGCGCCAAGTACGGACTGCCCTACGGCGAACCCTTTACCCTGCTGATGTACCGCATGCTGGCCACCCTGGCGCTGCTGGCGGT
>JBFFKD010000504.1:0-2172 GCA_041555595.1 Motiliproteus sp. | reverse complement strand
CCCGGCCACGACCGTAGATGATATTGATGACTCCGGGAGGAAAACTGTCTCTGAAGGCTTCAAGTAGTGGTCTAACCAGTAAGACTCCCAGCTTCGCGGGCTTGAATACTACGGTGTTGCCCATAATCAGTGCAGGGATCAGGGTGGTAAAGGTTTCATTCAGCGGATAATTGTAGGGCCCCATGCACAGTGCAACGCCCAACGGTGCCCGTCGGATCTGACCCAGTGTGCCCTGTTCTATTTCAAATCGACTGGAGCGACGATCGAGCTCTTTAAGGGCATGGATCGTATCGACAATATAGTCGCAAGTACGGTCAAACTCCTTTTCCGAGTCTGCTAGGTTCTTACCAATTTCCCACATCAGCAACTTGACCACAGTATCGCGCTGTTCTCTCATACGGGTCAGGAAAACTTCCACATGCTCAATCCGATCCGCGACCGTCATAGACGGCCAAGCACCATGGCCAAGATCGTACGCTTGGACAGCCGCATCCAACGCCACAAGGGCCGTCTCAGCATTTAATAGTGGGGTAGAGCCAATGACTACCTGTTCATGTTGCTCGGATCTGGAATCGCTTGCAGAGACTGCTCCCTGCGTATGTCTTATGAATACTGGGCTTTTTACCGGTGCTAGCTCACCAGACCATTCTATTAGCTCACCGTTGACTAGGTATTCCCGCTGCTCCATATAGCCGGTTATGCGGTAAGCTTCGGGAATATCTTGTTCGGTTGGAAACAATCCATCGAATAAAGTCGTGTTGCTCATGGGGTGAAGCCTCTTGTTATTATTTGTTGTCAGATGCAGGACGTGATTAGTGCCGTGGCTTGAAACCTTGATCCCCCCTCCCTCGCCAAGATAGCGAGATCGTGACGGGCGCAAGCGTGATAACGACATAGCTTGCCCCCATGCGTTATCACGCCAGCTGAGTGAGAGTTGGGCGAGCGCTAAGTTGGAGGCTATTCAGCAGCCAGGCAAATTTGCACAAAAGCCTCGGCATCGAGGGAGGCGCCTCCGACCAGTCCGCCATCCACATCCGGCTGGCTGAATAGCGCGCTAGCATTGTCTGCTTTGACGCTTCCGCCATAGAGAATTTGCAACTCAATAGCGATGTCAGCGTCTAATTCGGCCAGTTTCTGCCGGATCATGGCATGAACCTCTTGGACTTGTTGGCTGCTGGCGGTCAGTCCGGTGCCGATGGCCCAGATTGGCTCATAGGCGACCACGGCATTGCTGAAACCTTGGATCCCCACCCTGTCCAGAACAGCATCAATCTGCTTGGATACAACGCCTTCGGTCAGCCCTGTCTCGCGCTCCTCGAGGGTTTCGCCGACGCAGAGAACGGGAACCATGTCAGCCCTGCTGACGGCTTCGAATTTGGCCGCGACATCCGCGTCGGTTTCGCCATAGAGGCTGCGACGCTCGGAGTGCCCGACCAGCACGTACTGGCAGCCGATATCGTGAAGCATGGCCCCACTGACCTCGCCGGTGTAGGCTCCACTTTCAGAAGCACACAGGTTTTGCGCGCCGAGTTGAATGGCACTGTTGGCTAGTTGAGTATTCACCGTGGCTAAGTAGGGGTAGGGTGGACAGACAGCTACGCTGACAGGCGTTGATGAATTTAAATGCTCGGCCAAAAATTCGAGGAGGTCTCGGTTTTCGGCAAGACTTCCGTGCATTTTCCAGTTACCAATTACGAGTGGTTTTCTGATGTGGTCGCGCATAGTTTTAGCCTTGTCCCTTGATTGCATTACGGCCGGGATAAGACGCTCTATCACCCAACTCTTCCTCAATCCGCAGCAAGCGGTTGTACTTGGCTACCCGATCCGAACGGCATAGCGAACCGGTCTTAATCTGGCCGGCCTTGGTGGCCACTGCCAGGTCTGCGATGGTGGTGTCCTCTGTCTCGCCGGATCGGTGCGAAATTACCGCGGTAAAGCCGGCATCCTGAGCCATTTTGATGGCGTCCAGGGTCTCGCTCAAGGTACCGATCTGGTTGAACTTGATCAGGATCGAGTTGCCGATGCTTTGCTCGATACCGCGCGACAGGATCTTGGTGTTGGTGACGAACAGGTCGTCGCCTACCAGTTGTACTTGGTCACCGATCTTGCGGGTCAGGGTCGCCCAGCCGTCCCAGTCGCTCTCGTCCATGCCGTCTTCGACCGAGACGATGG
>JBFFKD010000503.1:0-2176 GCA_041555595.1 Motiliproteus sp. | reverse complement strand
CCAATGGGGTCAAGTTCGTTAATACCTGGATGCATGCCGGGGCGGTTCGGGTTAATAAGGAGAAGATGTCCAAGTCGTTGGGTAACTTCTTTACCATTCGTGAAATTCTCGACAGCTATGATCCTGAGGTGGTGCGTTACTTCCTAACCATGGGGCACTATCGCAGTCAGATCGATTACTCCGAAGCCAGTCTGAAAGAAGCCAAAGGTGCGCTGGATCGTTTTTATCATGCATTGCGCGGCGTTGAGCTGGTCGATGAGGGTGAGTTGGATAACGAGTTTGACGCACGCTTCCGGGCGGCGATGGATGATGATTTCAACAGTGCAGGGGCGGTGTCAGTGTTGTTCGAGGCAGCGCGTGAGCTCAATAGGGTTAAAGATCAGGATGCGGTGTTGGCTGGGCGGTTGGCGAACCAGCTTAAGCGGCTGGCCGATGTTGTTGGCTTGCTGCAGCAGGACCCTGAAGTTTATCTGCAGGGTGGTCTAGCTGGTCAGGGGTTGGCTGCTGATGCGATTGAAGCGCTGATTGTCGAGCGTGCCCAGGCCAAGAAAGATCGTGATTTCGGCCGTGCCGATGGTATTCGTGACGAGCTCAAAGCGCAGGGCGTTGTGCTTGATGATGGTCGTGAAGGAACCACCTGGCGGCGCGAGGGCTAGCTTTAAAGCTTGTCTTTTACCTTGCAACTAAAAAAACCGCCACTCGGCGGTTTTTTTAGTTGGGGTTGGCACGATCTTAGTCGTTGTGTAATACGTCCGCTGCGTACAGAGTGCTTTCCATCAGAGTGGCTACGGTCATCGGCCCAACGCCACCAGGTACCGGTGTTATCCAGCCTGCGCGTTCAGCCGCGCTGTCGTATTCGACATCGCCGACCAGTTTGCCGCTGTCGAGTCGGTTGATGCCTACGTCGATCACGATAGCGCCTTCCTTAATCCATTCGCCCTTCACCAACCCAGGCTTGCCAACGCCGACGACGATGATGTCGGCCTGAGCGACTTTCTGATCAAGATTCTTGGTGAAGCGGTGGGTGGTGGTGACAGTGACACCGGCTAGCAGTAGCTCGAGTGACATCGGGCGGCCTACGATGTTGGAGGCGCCGACGACGCAAGCATCAAGACCACGAATGGCTACGCCGGTAGATTCTAACAGTGTCATCACGCCTTTGGGGGTGCAGGGGCGTAGTACCGGCATGCGTGCAGCCAAGCGTCCAAGGTTATACGGGTGGAAGCCGTCAACATCTTTATCGGGGCGGATCCGCTCAAGGACTTGATTGGAGTCCAGGTGAGCTGGCAGCGGTAGTTGGACCAAGATGCCGTCGATATCGCCGGTGTCGTTGAGCTTATCAATCAGTGCTAGTAGCTCCTCTTGGTTGGTGGTGGCTGGCAGGTCGTAGGCGGTAGATAGAATGCCGACCTCTTCGCATGCACGGCGTTTGTGGCTGACATAAACCTGCGAGGCGGGATCGGAGCCGATTAGAACAACGGCCAATCCCGGAGCGCGCTTGCCTTGATCTAATCGGTGTTGAACTCCTTGTTGGACTTGTTGCTTAACATGGGAGGCGACTTTTTTGCCGTCGATGATCTGTGCGCTCATTAACCTTGCCTATATACCCGAGCTAAATGATTAGCGGGTGTGACTGATGGGAGTGGGCGAAACTGCTGCTTTCATTAATGCGGTGAAAAATGAAGCGCAATTTTCGCATGGAATGCAGGTCAGGCAAAGTTAGGGATGTTGATTACCGTGGTTTGTTTTGTGTGGAGCAGGGTTGAAGCAAAGCCATGGTGGTAACGTGAAAAAAGGCTGAGAAAAGGTGTTGACCTGAAAAATACTCGGCTGTAATATGCGCACCTCGTTGAGACGAACACTGTCTTGGCGAGTAAGTCGGGGTATAGCGCAGTCTGGTAGCGCGCCTGCTTTGGGAGCAGGATGTCGGGAGTTCGAATCTCTCTACCCCGACCAATTTCTGTCTCGGTTCGTCTGAGGCGAATGCAGGATCGTCTGTGCGCCCTTAGCTCAACTGGATAGAGCTCCGCCCTTCTAAGGCGGAGGTTACAGGTTCGAGTCCTGTAGGGCGTGCCACTGGCAGCCTGCAGCATTGATGGTGGGCGTAGCTCAGTTGGTAGAGCCCCGGATTGTGATTCCGGTGGTCGTGGGTTCGAGCCCCATCGTCCACCCCATT
>JBFFKD010000502.1:0-2177 GCA_041555595.1 Motiliproteus sp. | reverse complement strand
CCTGAACAAAAAAGCCCCGATCGAAAATACGATCGGGGCTTTTAGATGGCCATAGCCGCTATCTACCAAGGAGAGCCATCAAACAGAGAACGAGGATCCACAGCCGCAGGTGGTGGTAGCATTGGGATTCTTGATCACAAACTGAGAGCCTTGCAGCCCCTCTTTATAGTCCACTTCGGAACCAACCAGGTACTGAAAACTCATCGGATCAACCAACAACGTCACGCCGTCTTTCTCAACCGCGGTATCGTCCTCACTGACCTGCTCATCGAAGGTAAACCCGTAAGAGAACCCAGAACACCCGCCACCGGTAACGAAAACCCGTAGTTTGATGTTATCGTTCTGCTCCTCCTCGATCAGGCTTTTTACCTTGGCAGCAGCCGCATCGGTAAAGGTCAGCGAGCTTTCATCATCTCCCGCATCCCACGCTTCAACCGCACTCATAAAACCTCCAAACGACACACAATTCTGAGCGTCATTATGCATTTATCCGATCAAATTAGTCAAGAATAGCTTTGTTATCCACGCCCGCTCTTTATCAAGGCAACAACGCGACAATCTCCAGCCCATCAGTTTCGGCAAAACCAAACATGATATTCATATTCTGCACCGCTTGTCCGGCCGCGCCCTTGACCAGATTATCGATCACCGACAGCACCACTACGGTATCGTCATCCTGGGGCCGATAAACAGCAATCCGACAGTGGTTGGCGCCTTTGACGCTACGAGTTTCGGGCAGGCTGCCTGCAGGCATCACGTCGACAAACGGCTCATCGGCATAGCGCTCTTCAAAGATCTGCTGCAAGTTATCAAGCGGGTCTTTCAACACCCCGTATAGGGTGGCATGGATACCCCGGATCATCGGAGTCAGATGCGGCACAAAGGTTAACCCAACCGGGAATCCGGCCGCTTCGGCCAAACCCTGCTTGATCTCGGGTAGGTGACGATGGCCCGCTACACCATAGGCTTTGAAGCTCTCGCTAGCCTCACACAACAACGAAGCCACACTGGCTCCCCGTCCTGCACCGCTAACACCCGACTTGCAATCAGCGACCAACCGACGCCGGTTAACCAAACCTTGCTCAAGCAACGGCAAGAAGCCCAGCTGAGTGGCGGTCGGATAACACCCCGGGTTAGCCACCAACCGCGCGTCGCGGATCTGGTCACGGTTGACCTCAGGCAAGCCATAGACCGCCTCGGCAACCATATCCGGGCAAGCGTGTTCCATACCGTACCACTTTGACCAAACCTCAAGGTCCTTGATCCGAAAATCGGCAGCCAAATCAATTACCCGTACCCCACGCTCCAGCAGCTCGGTCACCTGCTGCATGGCGATGCCGTTCGGGGTGGCGAAAAAAACCAGATCGCACTGTGCCAACACGTCCACTTCCGGCGCCACAAATGCCAGATCGAACAGGCCGCGTAAGTTCGGGTAGAGCTCGGAAACCTGCTTACCCGACTCGGCACGGGAGGTGATGACAGCAACATCGACTTGCGGGTGGCGGGCCAACAAACGTAGCAACTCCACCCCGGTATATCCCGTACCGCCCACGATCCCTACTTTTATTGCTGCCATACTGCTGCTACTCCCGAGCCTATACAGATACAAAGGCCATATAATAAGATGCCTGATCCAAAATCAAAAGCGGACAATCCAACATCCGCACAACTATCGCTAACAGCAGACTAACCTCATCGCTGAGATATCACTGAGAGAACCTTCACCTCTATGCGCATGAATTCGCTCAGACTTAATCACTTCCGGCGGCGACTGGGCCATATCGATGCGCTACCACAGTGGGTATTGATCGGTTTGCTATCAGGAATTATCACCGGCCTGATCATGCTCGCTTTCCATCATGCGATCACCTGGCCACTGCTACAGACCCTACCCGGCGGTGATTCGGAGAACTTCGAGCAACTGCCGCCGCTGGCGCGTCTGCTGTTACCGATGATTGGCAGCCTGCTGCTGGGATTACTGATGTGGCGATTCGCCAGTGCCGCCAAAGTTGGCATCCCGCATCTATTGGAACGCTTGAGCTATCACCAGGGCCGGATGCCACTAGCCAACCTATTGCTTCAATTTATCGCGGCCACCATCAGCCTGGTCAGCGGCCACTCTGGCGGCCGCGAAGGCCCAGCCGTGCACTTGGGCGCTGGTGCATCAAGCCTGCTGG
>JBFFKD010000501.1:0-2182 GCA_041555595.1 Motiliproteus sp. | reverse complement strand
GGCGGTACTGGCCCGCAGCATCACGCACCCCAATCGCTTCGTAAGCCGGGTATGGCGTAACCACCGCTTCAGACAGCGTCTGGACATAGCTATCGAGGGTGTTGTAGCAGACATTAAGCGATGACTGAGCTTCATTGGTGTAGCCCAGATCACTCATGCGCAGACTGGTGGCATAAGGGCTGTACAGGGTCTCATCATCAAACGCCTGCAACTGGTGGTCGCTCTCGGCAACACCGTTAGTCTCGACAAATGACCGACTAACTGCCGGAGAAGCGCCAAACAGATAATTCAGCAACCAGCCGTGACGACGAAAGTTTCGCAACAGACCAAAGTAACTATCGGATTGAAAATCTTGCAGATCAACCGCTTCACTATTATTTGGCTGCTGCGATCGCAGTTGCTGCAGCACTGGCCAGATCTTCTCCGGTAACGAAAAGTTGTAATGAATACCGGCAATCGACTGCATCACTCGACCGTAACGCGACTCCAGCCCAACCCGGTAGACATGCTTCATTCGGCCACTGTTAGAGCTGCCGTAACGCCCAATCGGAACCTCCTGTGGATCATCAATCCGGCACGGCATACTGGCAGCCCAGATTGTCTCATCACCGAGCTGCGAATAGGTGTAGCGGTGCAGGTCCTGCAGATGCTCCAGCGCAGGTTCCACGCCCTGAAACACCGGAGTGATAAATTCTAACAACGATTCGGAGTAATCGGTGGTGATGCGCGGATGGGTAAGTGCCGACCCCAGCGCTCTAGGGTGATCGGTCTGCGCCACTCGACCGTCGGCATCGACCCGGAGCCCCTCTTTCTCGATTCCATGTTGAATCGATTTGAGCAAGCCGGACTGACCACAGGCCAGCAGACCGTCGAGCATATTCTGGAGTTGTGTTGGCATAACTTCTATCCATCAGCTGTGACAGGAGCTGGCGATCGGGATCACCCCCGAGGGATTAAACCAGCGCACCACAAACACAGTAACTTAATAACTTTAACCTAAAAGCCATAGCCTAAAAGAAGGTCCCGTCGATTGGCGACGAAGCACTCGCGTAAAGCTTACGCGGCATCCGACCGGCCAGATACGCCTCGCGCCCGGCCTCGACCGCCTTCTTCATCGCCGACGCCATCAGTACAGGGTTACCGGCAGCTGCGATCGCAGTGTTCATCAACACACCATCGCAGCCTAACTCCATAGCGATCGCGGCATCGGAAGCCGTTCCGACACCGGCATCGACCAGAATCGGCACCCGAGCATTTTCCAAGATCAGTTTGATATTGTATGGATTACGGATACCCAAGCCAGAGCCGATCAGCGAGCCAAGCGGCATAACCGCAACACAGCCCATATCTTCAAGTTCTTTGGCAATGATCGGATCATCACTGGTGTACACCATCACCTTGAAACCATCGTCGATCAACTCGCGCGCGGCAACCAGGGTCTGAGTGACATTCGGAAACAGGGTCTTCTCATCGCCCAGCACTTCCAACTTGACCAGATCATGGCCGTCCAGCAGTTCACGCGCCAACATACAAGTGCGTACCGCGTCTTTGGCGCTGTAACAACCGGCGGTATTGGGTAGCAAGGTATACTTGTCGGGCGAAATCACATCCAGCAAATTAGGTTCGCCTGGATTCTGGCCGATATTGGTTCGGCGCACCGCCACGGTAACGATCTCAGCACCACTGGTTTCGATCGCGGCTCCTGTCTCATCCAGATCCTTGTACTTACCGGTACCTACCAACAGTCGGGAGTTGAAAGTCATACCGGCAAAACTTAACGGTTGATCCTGAAACGGCGCGTTCATATTCGGGGTTCTCTGCTCGATGCGTTAGTGGAAGACGCTGTCGGTTTTCGGTTCAAATCGACATCGGTTTGGAATTAACAGTTTGAATGTTAAACGGAGGCTCGGTAGACGGCAAAAGGCGTTAACCACCACCGATCGCGTGGACGATCTCGATCCGATCGCCGGTTTTGAGCTCAGTATCGGGGTGCTGACTCTTGGGTAAAATATCGAGGTTGTACTCTACCGCAACACGCTTATCAGCCAATCCCAACTGCGCCAGCAGCTGCGTCACCGTGGTGACGGCCGATAGTTTCCGCGCCTCACCATTGAGTTCGATATCGATCATCAACCCCTACCCTTCGCTACCTTGATACCAAACGGTCCAGGCTAAGACCAGC
>JBFFKD010000500.1:0-2197 GCA_041555595.1 Motiliproteus sp. | reverse complement strand
TATTCGGCGTGTCGATGCTGTTGTATAATGCCGCGTTCGAATTTTGCCGATACTGTTTTTGCCAAAAGTAATAGCGCCAGCCGAGTTATAGCCAAGTTATGGAGTTAATCAGGGGTCTACACAATCTTCGCGATCAGCACCGGGGCTGTGTGGCAACCATTGGTAACTTCGATGGTGTTCACCTCGGGCATCATCGCGTGTTGGCGCAGGTCAGCGAAAAGGCCAGGGCGCTCCAGTTGCCATCGGTGGCGATCGTATTTGAGTCGCAGCCGCGCGAATTTTTTCAGGGCGCAGAAGCGCCGCCTCGACTGACCCGTTTTCGCGACAAGCTGGAGCTGATTCGTGATCACGGCATCGATCGGTTGTTTTGTCTGCACTTCAACCAGCGCCTGCGATCGTTGACCGGTGAGCAGTTTGTTGATCAGTTGCTATTGAGCGGTTTAGCGGTGAACTATTTTGTTGTCGGCGACGATTTTCGGTTTGGCTGCGATCGTGCCGGTGACTTTGAATTGTTACAGCGTTACGGTACTAGCCATGACTTTACCGTGGTCAATACCCGCACCCATCTGATCGATGGCGAGCGTGTCAGTAGCAGCCGAATTCGACGGGTGCTGGCGCAGCACGATTTTCAGTTAGCCAAGCGGTTGCTAGGTCGTCCCTATCGGGTGGCGGGTAAGGTGATTCACGGTCGTAAGCTGGGTCGCCAGCTGGGCTTGCCGACAGCCAATATTTCGCTGCACGGTAAGCGGCTGGCATTTGATGGTGTTTATGTGGTCGATGCGATTACCGATGATGGTCAGCGTCACGCTGCTGTCGCCAACATCGGTGTGCGGCCGACGGTTAACGGCGACGCACCCTTGCTTGAGGTGCACCTGCTCGATTTTGACCGAGCGCTGTATGGCCAGCGATTGATGGTAGAGTTTCTGGCCCCTGTGCGGCCGGAGCAGAAGTTTGATGGCGTTGAAGCATTGCGTCAGCAGATACAGGACGATATTAGATTTGCTCGTCAGTGGCGCGATAACAACGCCTGCTGATTGGTCTCGAATTAACCCCAGTGACAAGTACAAGTGAAAATTCACCATGACCGACTACAAAAAGACGCTTAATCTGCCCGAAACCGATTTCCCGATGCGGGGTAATCTGGCTCAGCGCGAGCCTGACATGCTGCGCGAGTGGAATTCGATTGGGTTGTATCAGAAGATTCGCGAAGTCAGTCAGGGGCGCGATAAGTTCATTCTGCATGATGGCCCTCCGTATGCGAACGGCGACATCCATATCGGCCACTCGGTCAATAAGATCCTCAAGGACATCATTGTCCGCTCCAAGACGCTAAGCGGCTTCGATGCGCCCTATATTCCGGGTTGGGATTGCCATGGTCTGCCGATCGAGCACAAGGTCGAGACCAAGATCGGCAAAGCCGGTACCAAGAAAACCTTCAAGGAGTTTCGTCAGGAGTGTCGTAAGTACGCTCTCAAGCAGGTCGAAGGTCAGAAGAAAGATTTTATTCGGCTGGGCGTGCTGGGTCAGTGGGATAAGCCCTACCTGACCATGAACTTCGATACCGAAGCGAATATCATCCGGGCGCTGGGCAAGATCGTCGACAACGGCCATCTGGTTAAGGGCTACAAGCCGGTCTACTGGAGTGTGGTCGGAGCCTCGGCGTTGGCAGAGGCGGAGGTCGAGTATCAGGATAAGATCTCTACCGCGATCGATGTCCGTTTTGCGCCGGTCAACGAAGCCGAGTTCTTGAGTGTTTTTGATGAGCTGGGCGGTACGGGGACTGTCAGCGCCGTGATCTGGACCACGACCCCCTGGACCTTGCCGTCGAATCAGGCGGTATCACTCAATGCCGAGCTGGACTATGTGCTGGTGCAGGCCGATCTAGGTGCCGGGCAGGAGCGAATTCTGCTGGCCGAAGCCTTGGTCGAAGATGCGATGGCGCGCTATGGCGTCGACAGCTACCGTACCGTTGGTCGCTGTAAGGGGCAGGATCTGGAGCACAAGCTGCTGCAGCATCCGTTCTATGACAAGCAGGTGCCGGTGATTCTGGGTGACCATGTCACTACTGAAGCGGGTACCGGCGCAGTACACACTGCACCCGGTCATGGCCGGGAAGACTTTGAAATCTGGATGGAGAATGCGGCGAACCTGAAGGCGCGCGGTATCGACACGCGCATTCCGTTCACCGTCAACGCCG
>JBFFKD010000499.1:0-2200 GCA_041555595.1 Motiliproteus sp. | reverse complement strand
TTTTTCCCAGATCGCCTTGCAGGCATCCTGCACCTCGTCACGCAGCTCCCAATCATCCAACCGGAACCGGTTGCTTTCGTCAGTATCGCCGATGCTACCGTCGGCTTTATACATCTTAGTGCTGAACAGACGTTCGATCTGCTCCATGCAACCTTCATGAGTACCCAGTTCTTTCATCACCTTAAACGCCATCGCGATATACAGTGGCATCACGGGAATCGCCGAGCTTGCCTGAGTCACGACACTCTTGAGAACAGCCACATTAGCCGAACCGCCGGTGGTGGCTAAGCGAGTGTTGATCGCACTAGCAGCACGATCCATATCCTGCTTGGCTTTACCCAGCGCGCCATCCCAGTAAATAGGCCAAGTAATCTCTGTGCCGATGTAGCTATAAGAAACTGAGCGACAGCCATCGGCCAGTACACCGGCCTCAGACAGCGCATCGATCCAAAGCTCCCAATCTTCGCCGCCCATCACGGTAACGGTATCGGCAATTTCCTGCTCGGTAGCGGGCTCAACTTCAGTTTCAATAATGCAGTTTTTGTTGGTATCAACGGCGGTGGAGCGATAGGTCTCACCGATCGGTTTCAGGCACGAACGGATCAGTTCACCGCTATCGGGCAGCTTACGAACCGGTGATGCTAGCGAGTAGACCACCAGGTCGATCTGGCCCAGGTCTGCCTTAATCAGCTCGATCGCTTTCTGTTTGGCTTGGTGCGAGAACGCATCGCCATTGATGCTCTTGGAGTACAGTCCAGCCTCTTTAGCCGCCTTGTCAAAGGCCGCCGAGTTGTACCATCCGGCCGTGCCGGTCTTCTTCTCGCTGCTGGGCTTTTCGAAGAAAACACCGATCGTCGCCGCACCCGAGCCGAACGCAGCTTCGATCCGCGAGCAGAGGCCATAACCGCTGGAGGAACCGATGACCAGAACCCTCTTTGGACCGTTTTTCAACGCTCCTTTAGATTGGGTGTAAGCGATCTGTTGCTGAACGTTGGCGTCACAGCCAACCGGATGGGTCGTAGTGCAGATAAAACCGCGAATTTTAGGCTTGATGATCACAGTCTGATTCAACCTTTTCTGGTTATTGGGGGCGGGCAAATCGCCCTGTCTAATAAAGCTAAAAAAATCGTGGCGGCAATTATACCCGCTTGTCGCCACAAAATGCGAAACCGACAGCAATCTGATTACAGGCCCAGCATCCTATCCAATAAAGACCGATCAAACGCCTGTTCCATCGCATCAGCCAAACGATCGATCCCCTGCTCCTGCTGCGCGGCGATATCGACCCGTTCGTCGGTAACCAGTCCCGCCCATTGAAGCAACGCCTGGCCGGCATCCGGATGATCGAACAGGCCATGAAGGTAACTACCGACAATCTGACCATCATCGGAGCACACTCCGTCGTCGCGGCCATTAAGCAGCACCATCGGTTGCGCCAGCGCCAAACCACTGCTGACACCGGCGTGAATTTCGTAACCGCTAACCGGCACAGGCTTGGGTCCAAGCAACAATTTACCTTCTACCCGACGCAGCTGCTTGTGCGGTTTCAATGTTGTTTCAAAATCAAGCAGTTGCAAGCCTGGATAGCTCTGCGCCGCGCCTTCAATCCCGTCCGGGTCGTGGATCATTGAACCTAACATTTGGAAACCGCCACAGATACCCAGCAACTTGCCGCCGTAGCGCAGATGGCGCTCTAGCACCGCCTGCCATCCTTGTTGTCGAAGCCAGTTCAGGTCAGCACCGACGCTCTTGGAGCCAGCCAGGATAATCAGATCAGCAGGCGGCGGGGTTTGATCGGGACCGATAAACTCAATATCGACCTGAGGGTGCAACCGCAGTGGATCAAAATCGGTATGATTGGAGATCCGCGGCGTCACCGGCACCACCACCTTCAATCGAGGCTTATCAACCGCCAGCTCCGAACTCCAGGCCAACGCATCTTCGGCTTCTAAATAGAGTCCGTGCAGATAGGGCAACACCCCCAACACCGGTTTGCCGGTTCGCGCTTCGAGCCAGTCTAAGCCCGACTGAAGCAGCGCAATATCACCGCGAAAACGATTAATGACGAAGCCTTCGACCCGCGCCTGCTCGCTCGGAGACAGCAGCTCCAGCGTACCGATCAGATGGGCAAAGACACCACCGCGATCGATATCAGCAACGATAATAACCGGGCAATCGACCACTTCGGCAAAGCCCATAT
>JBFFKD010000498.1:0-2207 GCA_041555595.1 Motiliproteus sp. | reverse complement strand
ATCTGGTTATCGATCTGTTGCGGCAGCAGGCTGAGCTAGGCGATGCTGAGGCGATGCGGGCGTTGCAACGGCCGCTCGGTGTGGTGTCTAAAAGCAGCCTGACCAAGGGCGCTTTTCCGGCTTATCTGGATCTGGTCAAGCGCCAGCTGCGGCGTGATTATCGCCAGCAGGATCTGTCGTCGGAAGGGTTGCAAGTGTTCACCAGTCTTGATCCGATCGTCCAGAAACGCTCCGAGCAGAGTCTGCAGAGCGTGGTGAAGCGGCTGCAAAATCGCCACGGTAAAGCGCTTCAGGATCTGCAGGGCGCGCTGGTAGTCAGTAATAGCCAGACTGGCGAGGTGGTGGCTGTGCTGGGTGATCGCCAGCCGCGCTATCAGGGATTCAACCGAGCGCTGGATGCAGTACGGCCGATCGGATCCCTGGTCAAGCCGGCGGTCTACCTAGCCGCGTTGGAGCAACCACAGCGCTACACGCTGATCAGTCAGCTCGCCGATCAACCGATCAAACTACAGAACCCAGACGGATCGTTCTGGACACCGCAAAACTATGATCTTAAGTCGCACGGCATGGTGCCGTTGCATTGGGGGTTATCGAAGTCGTACAACCTGGCCACCGCCAACCTGGGGATGGAGCAGGGGTTGCCAACGGTTATCGATGCCCTGCAACGGTTGGGTGTTCGGCGTGAGATCAAACCCTACCCGGCCACGCTGCTGGGCTCGCTCAGTCTCAGCCCGATCGAGGTGATGCAGCTATATCAGACTATCGCAGCCAACGGATTCGAAACACCACTGCGGGCGATCCGCTCGGTTTCGACCGCCGATGGAGAGTTGTTGTCGAGCTACCCGTTTGAGTTGAAACAGCAGTTTGATCCGGCCGCTATCCATCTGCTGCAGTATGTATTGCAGGAAACGACACGTGAAGGAACCGCTAAGTCTCTGTACCGTCGCTTTCCGGATTCGCTCAATATGGCCGGCAAGACAGGCACCACCAATCAACAGCGTGATAGTTGGTTTGCCGGCTTTACCGGAGATTATTTGGCGGTGGCCTGGCTTGGTAACGATGACAACAGGCCGACGCCGTTGACCGGCAGTAGCGGCGCGCTGCAGGTTTGGTCAGAGTTGATGGCGCAGCTGCGACCGATCGCTTTTGAAGCGGTGCCGCCGGCCAATATCAGTTATCAGTGGGTCGATGAAAATCGAGGAGTGCGGACCGAACAGGGTTGCCCTGACGCTCGGTTGGTGCCGTTTATTGTCGGCTCAGAACCTGTTGATTTCATCAGCTGCGGTCTGCAGGCACCGGTGCAGCGCGCCAAAGATTGGTTCTCTCGTTTGTTTGGCGGCCAGTGATCGACGTCGTCGGATCAGGGGCTGGGAACCTGTCGAGGCGAAGCGATCTGCGTTAAACTGATCGCTTTGTCTCGAGCAGGGTAGGCGTGTATGGAACGGTTGATCGTGGTTGGAGTTGTGGTGCTGTTGAGCGCCTGTGCGGGTCAGCCTTATCCCAGTGTGCCGGTCGAGGAGAGGGGCTACGGGGCACCAATATCTCGTCCCGCGCCCTCAGCTCCAGTGTCGTCTGATCCAACTCCGTCAGAGTCAGTGCCTGCCAGTCCGGCGACGTCTAGTCCGAGTACCGTTGCCCCGGTGATCCCTGAAGCCGCGCCGACTGATCGCTCCTATGCCGCGCCTAACCCTGCCACTTCGGTGGCTCCACCTACCAGTCGCCGTTATGCTGGGCCACCACCGGCGCTGTTGGCATTGATGGAGCAAGCTGATCAATATGAATCTCAAGGTAATCAGCAGGCTGCATTAGCGCAGCTGGAACGAGCCCAGCGGATCGCGCCACGTGACCCGATGGTTTATCTCCAGTTGGCTCGGTTACGCCTGCATATGAACGACCGCCCGCGAGCCGAACAGCTGGCGCGCCGAGGTTTATCGCTGGCGGGTGGTGATCCGGATTTAGAATCGGCTTTCAAGGCTCTGCTTCAGGAGCTGGCACGCTGATAAAAGCCGTATCAAGCGATCGTTTCAGGCGATTGCAAATGGCTAATTGGCGGCAGCTGAGTAATAATTATCGGCCTTTTGAAAACCCGGCCCTAACAGGTCGCAATATGCTGGATAGACAGGTTGAACCATGCTGTTAATGATCGACAACTACGACTCCTTTACCTACAACATCGTCCAGTATCTGGGCGAACTGGGTGCCGAGGT
>JBFFKD010000497.1:0-2219 GCA_041555595.1 Motiliproteus sp. | reverse complement strand
TATCCGGCAGAACAAGCCTGAGCGCTCAAGGCGCTAGTTCGAAAGTTGGATGTGACGGCGTTCTGTCGCTGCGATATAGTGAGAGCCAAATAACCGACCATGGTGGTTGGTTTTGCCCGGGCGGACGCTCGGTCTGAGAGGACAAACATGAGTGAGAGTCTGACGTCGCTAGTCGAAGCGGCAATTGTTGATTACGTTCCACCCTATGCTCAGCAGAGCTTGCAGCAGTCGAGAGCGATTAAGTCGATTACCCTGCAGGGCGCGGTTTGCCAGTTGAAGATCGAGCTGGGTTATCCAATTAAGACTATCAGTGCCAGCTTGGTTCCTCAGCTGCGAGACCGTGTGCTGGCGGTTGCTGGTGTCGAATCACTGGAGCTGGAACTGGTCAGCAAGGTGATTGCCCACAAGGCTCAGTCAAATCTTAAGAGCCTGGATAATGTCCGTAATATTATTGCGGTGGCTTCGGGTAAGGGGGGGGTAGGCAAATCGACCACAACCGTCAACCTGGCGTTGGCGTTGGCTGCCGAAGGTGCTCGGGTTGGAATCCTTGACGCCGATATCTATGGTCCCAGTCTTGGCCGGATGCTGGGTATCGAGCCCGGCACCAAGCCCGAAGCGGCCGAAAACGCGATGCACCCGGTTCGTGCCCATGGCGTGCAGATGATGTCGATGAGTCTGCTGGTCGATGAGGATCAGCCGATGGTGTGGCGTGGACCGATGGTCAGCGGAGCACTGCAACAGATGCTGACTCAGACGTTGTGGGATGACCTGGATTACCTGTTTGTCGATATGCCGCCGGGCACCGGTGATATTCAGTTGACCTTGTCGCAGAAAGCGCCGGTTACGGGCTCTGTCATCGTGACCACACCGCAGGATATTGCTCTGTTGGATGCTCGTAAAGGGATCGAGATGTTCCGTAAGGTTGACGTACCGGTGCTCGGAATTGTCGAAAATATGAGCCTGCACACTTGTAGCAAGTGTGGCCATAGTGAGCCGATCTTCGGAGAAGGTGGTGGTGAGCAGATCGCCGATCAGTACCAGGTGGATCTACTGGGACGGCTTCCCTTGAAACTGTCGATTAGGCAGCATGCCGATGCCGGCCAGCCGTCAGTGGTGGCGCAGCCTGATGCCGATGAGTCTGGCCATTACCGTGAGATAGCATTAAAGCTGGCGGCATCGTTGGCTGCTCGGGCTAAGAACTATGCCAATCTGTTTCCTGAAATCGTGGTGCAGAACGATTAAAGCAAACCAGCTTGGCGTTGCCCCATTGCAACGGGAGTGATGCGGGGTTGCCAGATTGAGCAGCAAAATAGGCCGCGGATAGCGGTTTTTTTGCTGCATTGCAGGTATGATATGCCGGTTTATCCGCACTAAAATCAGATACGTTGGGTTACAAAGAGAACTATGAGTATTAAATCAGATACTTGGATTCGCAAAGCTGCCCTGGAACAGGGCATGATCGAGCCGTTTGAGCCGGGTCAAGTTCGCACTAAGGGCGATCAGCGCATCATCTCCTACGGTACTTCGAGCTATGGATATGATGTCCGCTGCTCGAACGAATTTAAAATCTTTACCAATATCAACTCGTCAATTGTTGATCCCAAAGATTTTGATCATCAGAGTTTTGTCGACGTGGAATCGGATGTCTGCATTATTCCACCCAACTCTTTTGCGTTGGCGCGTACCGTTGAGTACTTCAAAATCCCTCGCGATGTATTGACGATCTGTCTCGGCAAAAGCACCTATGCTCGCTGCGGTATCATCGTCAACGTCACTCCTTTGGAGCCGGAATGGGAAGGCCATGTGACGCTGGAATTTTCCAATACTACGCCGTTACCCGCCAAAATCTACGCTAACGAAGGTGTCGCGCAGATGCTGTTCTTTGGTGGCGATGCCGTCTGTGAGACTTCGTATAAGGATCGTGGTGGCAAATATATGGGGCAGACCGGCGTTGTAGTGCCGCGTACTTGATTGGTCGCATGATTCCAAATTTTGAAAAGATCACCGCCTTTTGGTGCGAAGTGGTCAATACCATTGAAGGCCTGCTTGAAGACCCTGACGAGTCGGCGGCGCACAGCCTGTTATACCAGTATGAGCAGCAGATCAAAGGAATTGATGATAATCTGACTTTCCATTTTGAGCGCAACGACCAGCACAACCGAATCGAGATGGTGATCGGTTGTGATGGCTACGCTCAGTCGATTGCGGCGGTGTTGAGC
>JBFFKD010000496.1:0-2232 GCA_041555595.1 Motiliproteus sp. | reverse complement strand
CTTCGGATCATGCTGTGCCCTATTTTTGGGGCACTGTGGGCATCATTTATCGCAGTGATCGACTCAAAAAACCGATTACCAGCTGGCTGCAACTTTACCGACCCGATCCTGAGCTGCAAGGCTATGTGGGGATGATTGATTCTGGCCGAGATCTGCTAAGCATGGCCTTAAAAGCCTTGGGCCACCCTCTCAACAGCACCGATCCGGCCCACCTCGCTGCAGCTAAAACGTTATTGCAGCAACTGCAGCCGCATGTACGCTCCTATAAGTACCTATTGCTCGATGAAAATTCGGAAATGCTCTCCGGTGATATATTGGCATCGATGATCTACAGCGGCGATGCGCTGATGTTGCAAGAACATAGTGATGATCTGACCTACGTGACACCGACAGAAGGCACCAATCTGTGGGTCGATTATTTCACTCTCGGAGCCAAGGGTAGCCAGCCAGAGCTGGCTCACCAGTTTCTAAACTTTATCAATGAGCCGGAAAACGCCGCCCAGCAGTCAGAGTTTGTCTACTATGCGACGCCAAACCTGGCAGCTGAGGCGTTGTTGCCCCAAAGCATCCGGGATAATCCGGTGATCTATCCCGATGACGCGACACTGAGCCGGTCTGAGTTTTATCGTCAATTCGATATCCAGGGAATACAACGGCGTAATGCCATACTTCTCCAGCTGGGTTTATAAGGAAATAGCCTGTGCGTTTACAAGGGAAAATAACCCTGATCACCATTCCGCTGATTACCCTGCCGTTGGTGGCGGTGGCGGTGCTGGCCTACTTTCAGCTGCAACAAACAACAGAAAACAACCTCAAAGCGGAGGTCGATAGCCTGTTACGGCTTCAGCAACAGGCATACTCAGACAAAGTAGACTCGGCCTATTATGCGCTTAGAAACTTGGCCGAAGACCCTCTGCTAGGGCGTTACCTGCTGACAAACTCGAAGATTGAACGTTACACACTGATGCACAGGCCACTGACCAAGAAGTTTGCCAGCCTGCAGAGAGCCAACCCTCGGTTTTACGAGGCCCGGCTATTGCTAACCGATGGGATTGAAGATATTCGAACCACCATTGACGAGATAACCAACCGCAGCCGTGATGAGTCACAGTCAGATTTATTCGCTGCATTAGAGCAAACACAGGATCGATTCGAATGGGTTGGCATCAACCCTGACACCGGCGCTCAGGCGCTTTACGTCGGCCTGCCGGTCAAGCTGGCAGGAGGCCCCACCGGGGCCTTTACTGAGCGACCTAGCGTACGAGGCTATCTGCTCATAACCCAGGATATCAACGACCTGCTCAGTTCACAGCTACCTCCACCCTGGGATCAGGTCTATCTGATGATCTCGGATGGACACTCACATGAACATAGCCTGGAGCCATTAACGGGGCATAGCCATGATGCCTCTGCAGCACAACAAACAAGCCTCAACGCCCAACTCTTCGGTTTTTCCACCGGAGGCTGGCATGTCATCCGCGCTGATGACGTGAGCTATCGACATACCTCGATTCAACTCAATGAGCGACTTAAATTAAACGCGGTCTTTCCGGTAGAGCTAATACAAGGACCTAGCCGCGATGTGGGTCGCTTGATTTTGTCCACGGCCGCCGTTGTGCTTGCCGTCTGCTTGCCGTTGCTGCTGTTATGGTTTCATCGCTACTACGTGGTCCCCATCAATAGATTGAAACAGGCTTTGGGTGGAATCCATGAGGAGAATATGTCTGCCCAGATAGAGCATCATTCAAACGATGAGATCGGTGAGCTGTTCCGAGCGTTTAATAGCATGAGCCGGCGCTTGGCCGCATCGGATAAGCGGATCAGAAAGCTGGCTTTTGCCGATACGCTGACAGGGCTGCCGAACCGAGTTTTGTTTCAAAAAAACCTGCAACGGGCATTATCCCAAGCAGACCGGGAGCAGAAAACACTCGCGTTGATGTTTATTGATCTGGATAACTTTAAAATTGTTAACGACACCCTGGGCCATAGTGCCGGCGATCTACTGCTACAGGAGGTGGCTTTGCGCTTGCAGGAGAATCTGAGAGCCGAAGATATCGCGCTGCATCTTGACGGCAATGACTTGAAGGCCAACTTCTCCCGTTTGGGCGGCGATGAGTTTACCGCCCTGATTCCTAATCTAACCGCTCCCCATCAGGCCGCCACGATTGCCGTGCGAATTATCGATTCGCTGACCGATCCGATTGTGATCAATGAGCAGCCCGTCTTTGTCGG
>JBFFKD010000495.1:0-2239 GCA_041555595.1 Motiliproteus sp. | reverse complement strand
CTCGCGAAAACTGCTGGCACTAACGGGCTGAATCATGAACTCCTGAATATCGATGTTGTTGTCGGCATGCTCGCCACCGTTGATGATGTTCATCATCGGTACCGGCATGCAGTAGTCGCCCGTATTGTTGGCGTCATAGATCGAGGCGATATGAGCGTACAGCGGGATTTTTTTGTCGACGGCTGCCGCTTTAGCGACCGCTAATGATACTGCCAGAATAGCGTTGGCGCCGAAGTTGGCTTTGTTATCGGTGCCATCCAGGTCGATCATGATCTGGTCGATACTGCGCTGGTTCAGGGCATCCTGTCCCAGCAGGGCATCACGGATCGAGCCGTTGGCCGCGGCGACGGCCTTTAACACCCCTTTGCCCAGAAAACGTGATGTGTCTCCGTCACGTAGTTCCAGCGCTTCGCGTGACCCGGTGGACGCACCAGAGGGTGCGCAGGCGCTGCCAAAAGCACCCGAGGCCAGGGTGACATCTGCTTCGACGGTGGGGTTACCACGGGAGTCCAGCACTTCGCGGGCTACTATCTCTGTAATCAGGCACATGTTGAGAGTGGTCCTTTTTATTATGGGTTTGTAGATTCAGTGGAGAGTGATTAAAAATCGTACTCGGAGCAGTGCCATAACGGCGCAGAAAACTGTTCCTGGCTTTGCTTGACGATCTCTTGCTGCTCGGCGACCTCAATGCGGATATCAAAATCCCGCGGTCGACCGCTATTGCTGTAGTCGTAGCCGTTTAGGCTGTTGGATTCGCCGTTAGATTGAGCACTGGAACGGTTTGATGGGTGGCTGTTCATGTTCTGCTCCTCAATAACTTATTGTTGTTATACCTGACTCTGTTCAGCGGACTGTCTGGCCGACACGGATGATTTTCAAGGTATTGGTGCCGCCATGGGCTTTGACGTAGTCACCCTTGGTGATGATGATCAAGTCACCGTCTTTGACGGCCTGGCGTTGCTTCAACTCATCGACGGCACGTTGATTGATTTCCTCGTTGGGGATCTGATCACTGTCGAAAGGGATCGTCTTGACGCCTCGAAACATAGCTACCCGGTTCTGGGTGCGTGGGTGGTTGGAGAAGGCGTAGATCGGTTGGCCCGAGCTGATCCGTGACATCAACAACGGTGTGTCGCCGCTTTCGGTCATACAGATGATCGCCTTGACCCCGGCCAGGTGGTTGGCGGCGTACATTGCCGATAGCGCGATCGACTCGTCGATGTTCTCGAACGACTGGCTGATACGGTGCGTGGATATGTGGTGGTTGGGCTGCTTTTCCGCCCCCAGAATCACCCGTGCCATCGCCTCGACTGTTTCGATCGGGTAGTCACCGGCAGCCGTTTCGGCCGACAGCATCACCGCATCGGTACCGTCCAGCACCGCATTGGCGACATCGAACACTTCAGCCCGAGTCGGCATCGGCTGGGTGATCATGGTTTCCATCATCTGGGTAGCGGTAATGACCACTCGGTTAAGTGCCCGTGACCGGTTGATGATGTGTTTTTGTACGCCGATCAGTTCGGCGTCGCCGATTTCCACGCCCAGGTCGCCGCGGGCTACCATCACCGCGTCTGAGGCAAGGATGATTGCGTCGAGCACCGCATCGTCACTGACCGCCTCGGCTCGTTCGATCTTGGCCACCAGCCCGGCTTGACCGCCGGCTTGTTCCATCAGTCGACGCGCCAGATGCATATCTTCGGCATCACGTGGAAAAGAGACGGCCAGATAGTCGACCCCAATTTTGGCGGCGGTGTGGATGTCTTGCCGGTCTTTGTCGGTCAGCGCTGCAGCCGACAGGCCGCCGCCCTGACGGTTGATGCCCTTGTTGTTGGAGAGCGGGCCGCCGATCAATACTTCACACACCAGTCGGCTCGATTCGACCTGTTTTACTGCTAGCTCGATGCGACCGTCGTCCAGTAGCAGGATGTCGCCGGGGCTGCTATCGGAGACAAGCGCTTCGTAGTCGATCCCGACCTGCGTCGCATCTCCAGAAACCTTGTCTAGGTCAGCATTCAGCGTGAAGGTTTGGCCTTTTTGAAGTTCCACTTTGCCCTCTTTGAAACGGGCGATGCGGATCTTCGGGCCTTGAAGGTCACCTAGAATGGCAACGAAACGGCCCAGTTTTCTGGCGTATTCACGAACCAGGTCGGCCCGTTGCTGGTGATCCTCAGGACTACCGTGGGAGAAGTTCAGTCTGACGACGTTGACCCCTGCAAGGATCAGTTGTTCGATCGACTCG